>NZ_JBPKJP010000215.1:0-532 GCF_051217035.1 Lysobacter sp. 1R34A | reverse complement strand
CTCGGCGCCCGGCTCCGCCACCACGTAGGCGACCAGGCGCTTGTCGCCGCCGTCGTCTTCGCGCGCGATCACCACCGCCTCGCGCACGCCGTCGCAGGCGCTCAGGCGCGCATCGATTTCGCCGAGCTCGATGCGGAAACCGCGGATCTTGACCTGGAAATCGTTGCGGCCCAGGTATTCGATCGTGCCGTCGGCGCGCCAGCGGCCGAGGTCGCCGGTCTTGTACATGCGCGCATCGGGCTCGGCCGAGAACGGGTCGCGGACGAAACGTTCCGCAGTCAGCTCCGGGCGGTCCAGGTAACCACGCGCGACCTGCACGCCGCCCAGGAACAGCTCGCCCGGCACGCCGACCGGCACCGGCTCGCCGCGGCTGTCGAGCAGATACACCGGGGTGTTGGCGATCGGACGGCCGATAGTCGGACCGCCGACCGCATCGCGGATGCTGCCGATGGTGGCGTCGACCGTGCATTCGGTCGGGCCGTACATATTGTGGAAATGGATGCTGGTCGAAGCCTTGAGCTTGTCCCACATC
>NZ_JBPKJP010000214.1:0-624 GCF_051217035.1 Lysobacter sp. 1R34A | reverse complement strand
GCGCGGCGGCCGCGGCGGCGGGCGTCTGCGCCCAGGCCGAGGCGACGCCGGCGACGGTGGTGACCAGGAAGGCCGAAGTCAGCGCGGCGAAGGCGGCGGCGCGCGGGGTGAAGCGGGCTTTCATCGTTGAACTACTCCGGAAGCCGGCGCTGCGCCGGCCAAGGTGTTGGGTGGTCTCCGGCACGGCCGTCCTGGCGCGCGCCGCTGAAATTGCCGGAGCGGGCGATCCTTCCCGTTCCGCGAAACCGTGCATCCTGCCTCAGATGCGCGGTCGCTGCAGCCGCCGACGTCGTCGGGGGCCGCAAGAATCGATCAATCGCGCACGCGCTGCGGCTGTCCGAACCCCAGACCGACGATACGCGCGGCAAGTTCCGGCGCGGCCGAGGCCTGCAGCGGGCCGACCCGCAAACGCCAGACTTTCTGGCCGTTGGAAGCGTTGCCGTCGAGCAGGCGGGCGGCGCCGATGCCGGCCCCGCGCAGCATGGTCAGGGCCCGGTCGGCGTTGCTGCGCGCCGAGAAGCTGGCGACCTGCAGGGTCACATCGCTGCCGCTGGGCGCGGCGTTGCCTTCGACTGCGGCGGCGACTACGGCCGCGGCCTTGGACGGGCTCGGCGGCGGCGGCGC
>NZ_JBPKJP010000213.1:0-675 GCF_051217035.1 Lysobacter sp. 1R34A | reverse complement strand
CGCGCGCCGCCGGCGCCGCCGAAGCGCGGCGGCACGATCGGCGGCACCTGTACGCCGGCGAACAAGTGCGCGGACACCGCGGCCGGCAGCACGTCGTACAACGGCGCGTGTTGCGACAGGCCGCCGCCGAGCACGATCACGTGCGGGTCGAGCGCCAGGACCAGCGCCGCCAGGCTGTGGCCGAGCAGGTCGAGATGGACGGCCAGGACCTCGCGCGCACGCGCATCGCCGGCGTCGGCCTGGGCGAACACTGCGCCGGCATCGACGGCGTCGCCGCCGAAGTGCTGATGCAGCGCGACCAGGCCGCTGCCGGAGACATAGCGCTCGACGCAGCCGCGAAGGCCGCAGGCGCAGTCCAGCACCGGCAGGCCATGACGCTGCAGCAGATGCGCCGGCACGCTCCAGTGGCCCCATTCGCCGGCCAGGCCGTTGAAGCCGGCTATCAGGCGGCCGTGCAGGCAATAACCGCCGCCGGCGCCGGTGCCGAGGATCGCGCCGAACATGCTCGGGTAGCCCTCGGCGGCGCCGCCGTGGGCTTCGGACAAGGCGAAGCACTGCAAGTCGTTGCCGAAGTGCAGCGGCCGCCGCAGCCGCGCCTGCAGGTCGGCGGCGACGCCGTGGCCGGTCAGGGCCGGCACGTTGGCGCTGAGCTGGCGGCCGCTGCGGCGGTCGCGC
>NZ_JBPKJP010000212.1:0-683 GCF_051217035.1 Lysobacter sp. 1R34A | reverse complement strand
CCCGGCCGCACCGGAAGCGACGACGATCCAGCCCGCCGCCGTGGCCACGCCGCCGGCCGGCCCGGCCCCGGTGGTCGGCGCCGACTACGAGGAAATCCCGGCCGGCCAGCCCTACGAGCCGGTCGCCGGCAAGATCGAAGTCGCCGAGATCTTCAGCTACACCTGCCCGCACTGCGCCCAGTTCGAACCGCAGGTGCTCGACTGGCGCGCCAAGCAGACCGCCGACGTGAAGTTCACCCCGATCGCCGGCCCGTTCGGCGCCAATCCGATCCCGTTCGCGAAGGCGTTCTACACCGCGCAGACCCTGGGCCTGCTCGAGAAGTCGCACGAGGCGATGTTCCGCGCCGTGCACATCGACCAGTCGCTGTCCTACCAAAACGTCACCGACCAGCAATTCGGCGAGTTTTACGCCAAGTTCGGCGCCAAGCCGCAGGACTTCATCGGCACCATGAACAGCTTCGCGATCAACGCCAAGCTCAAGCGCGCCGAACAATTCATGCAGCGCTCGGGCGTCAGCTCCAGCCCCTCGCTGGTGGTCAACGGCAAGTACCTGGTCAAGGGCAAGAGCTTCGAGGACATGCTGCGCATCACCGACCACCTGGTCGCGCGCGAGCGCGCTGCGACCCAGGGCGCGGCGCCCGCCGCCGCTCCGGCCGAAGCGCCCGCTGGCGCAGCTGCGCCGG
>NZ_JBPKJP010000211.1:0-739 GCF_051217035.1 Lysobacter sp. 1R34A | reverse complement strand
TGAGCAGCCGCTCGGGCGGGGCGATGTCGCTGACCGCGGGCCAGGTGGCGTCGATCGAGCCGGTGCGCCTGCCGGAAGGCTGGGGCCTGTGGACGGCCGGCAGCATCACCATCGCGACGCCGACGGCTACCGCACCGCGCTCAAGCGCGCCGAAAGCTGGGTGCGGCGCCTGTCGCCGCCCTCGCCGGCCCAGGACCGCCAACTCGCGCAACTGCGCGAACTGGCCGCGCTGCCGCTTTCGCTTTCGGTGCCGACCCTGGGCACGACCCTGCAACAGCTGCGCCAGTTGCGCACGGCCCAATGAACCGGCCGGGCCACCGACACCCGATCCGGATGCTGGCGCGATAAGGAGCTGCCGCACATGAATCTGTTCCGCAATCTGTTGTTCTGGATCGTCCTGGCCCTGGTCGGCGCGCTCGTCGCCCAACTGCTGGTGCAGGACCCCGGCCAAGTCGTGGTCACCTACGGCGGCATCGACTACGTCACCAATCTGCCGAAGGCCTTGCTGATCCTGATCGGCGGCCTGCTCGCGCTGTGGCTGGTGTGGAAGGTGATCAGCCTGCCGTTCGTGGCGATGCGCCGCCATCGCAAGAAGCAGGCGCGCGCGCGATTGATCGACGGCCTGGACGCTTTGCACCAGGGCCACTGGGCGCGCGCCGAGAAATCGCTCGCCCAGGCCGCGCGCAGCCGCGACGTGGCGGCGATCGCCGAAGTCGCCGCCGCGCGCTTGGCCCACGCG
>NZ_JBPKJP010000210.1:0-840 GCF_051217035.1 Lysobacter sp. 1R34A | reverse complement strand
GCATAGCGGCAGCAAACCGCGCGCGATCGCCGCGCGCGTGCTCGACGCGGGGATGCACCGCGGCCGGTCGCTCAAGGCCGAGTTGGCGAGCGCGCTGCCGGGCCTGGCCGACCCGCGCGACCGCGCCCTGGTCGAGGCGATCTGCTTCGCCGTGTTGCGCCAGCCGCTGCGCTACGAGGGCGCGCTCGCCGCCTGGATGGCGCGGCCGCTGACCCGCCGCGACGGCGAACTGCGCGCGCTGCTGTACGTCGGCCTGGCCCAGCTCGATCCTTTGCAATTGCCGGCGCATGCCGCGCTCGATTCCACCGTCGAGGCCGCGCGCGGCCTGGGCTATCCGCACCAGGCCGGCATGGTCAACGCACTGCTGCGCCGCGCCCAGCGCGAAGGCCTGCCCGCGGTCGACCCCCGGCATTCGCACTGGCCGAGTTGGTTGCGCGGACGGCTGCGCCGCGACTGGCCCGGGCACTACGAAGCGATCCTCGCCGAAAGCGCGGTGCCGGCGCCGATGTGGCTGCGGGTCAACCCGCGCCTCGGCAGCCGCGAGGCCTATCGCGAACGGCTCGCCGAGGCCGGCCTCGACGCCGAGGCGGTCGAAGGCCTGCCCGATGCGCTGCGCCTGCAGGGCTCGGTGGCGATCGCCGCGCTGCCCGGGTTCGCCGAGGGCGCGGTGTCGATCCAGGACGCCTCCGCGCAATTGGTCGCCGAGGCGATCGCGCCCGCGCCCGGTGCGCGCGTGCTCGACGCCTGCGCCGCGCCCGGCGGCAAGAGCGCGCACCTGCTCGAACGCGACCCCGATTTGCGCCTGACCGCGCTCGATGTCGACGCGGCGCGCCTGCAGCG
>NZ_JBPKJP010000209.1:0-965 GCF_051217035.1 Lysobacter sp. 1R34A | reverse complement strand
CGCGCGCCGAGCGCGTCGTCCGCGACTGCGACCGCGACTGCGAGCGCGAGCGGAAACATCGCCGCCGGCCACGCGCCGGCGAGCGCGGCCGCGACGGCGGCGCCCATCGGCGTCAATGCGATCGATCCGGCGAAGATTCCCGCGCTCGCGCTCGACGTCACCGAGCTGCGGGTCGGCGATGCCGCGCTCGGCAAGGCGATGATCCGCACCCGGCCGACGCCGGCCGGGATGCGCATCGAACAACTGAGCACGCGCGCCGACAAGCAATCGCTCGACATCAGCGGCGACTGGACCGGCCGTGGCGCGGCGGCGCGCACTCATCTGAGCGTCGCCCTCGACAGCGGCGACATCGGCGCGCTGCTCGGCGGTTTCGGTTTCGCAGGCCAGATCGGCGGCGGCAAGGCCAAGGCCAAGCTCGATGCGGGTTGGCCGGGCAGCCCGGCCGCGTTCGCGCTGGGTTCGCTGGAAGGCAGCCTGAACCTGGAAGCGCGCAACGGCCGTCTGATCGAGGTCGAACCCGGCGCCGGGCGCGTGCTCGGCCTGCTCAGCGTCGCCCAGTTGCCGCGTCGTCTGACCCTGGATTTCCGCGACCTGTTCTCGAAAGGCTTCGCTTTCGACCGTATCGACGGCACGGTGCGCTTCGGCAACGGCACCGCGCGCAGCGACAACCTGGTGATCGACGGCCCGGCTGCGGCGATCGCGATCCGCGGCGCCGCCGATCTGCGCGCGCAGCGCTACGACCAGACCATCGAAGTGAGGCCCAAGGCGGCCAACCTGCTGACCGCGGTCGGCGCGCTCGCGGCCGGCCCGGTCGGCGCGGCGATCGGCGCGGCGGCGAACGCGGTGCTGCAGAAACCGCTCGGCAGCCTGGCCTCGAAGACCTACCGGGTCACCGGGCCGTGCAAGGAACCCAAAGTCGAGGTGGTGACCCGCGAGCAGACCCGCCTGGCCACGCCAGCGCCGCC
>NZ_JBPKJP010000208.1:0-1107 GCF_051217035.1 Lysobacter sp. 1R34A | reverse complement strand
CGCAGGCGCCGCGCGAGCCGCGCCCGGTCGCGGCCGCGCCGAGCGTCGGCGCCGAAGGCGATATCACCGTCGAGCGCGGCCAGACCCTGTCGGCGATCGCCGCGAGCGTGGCCGGCGAGAACACGCTCAACCAGACCATGATCGCGCTGCTGCGGGCCAATCCCGAGGCCTTCATCGGCGGCAACATCAACCGCCTCAGGCAGGGCGCGGTGCTGCGCCTGCCGCCGGGCAACCAGCTCGATGCGATCGATCCGCGCGAAGCCAGCGAACTGGTGCGGGTGCAGGTCCAGCAATGGCGCCAGGCCCGCCAGCCGGTGCCGCAGCCGATCAGCCTGGAGTCGGACGCGGTCGCGAAAGCGCCGGTGGCTCCGGCCGCGCAGGGCGGCGCGGCCTCGCGCGGCAACGACGCGCGTCTTGAAATCGTCCCGCCGGGGGCCAGCCAAGCCACCCAGGCGGGCGCACAGTCCGGCATCAGCGCCGGAGGCGAGGGCAGCATGGTTCGACAGGAGATTCAGCAGGCCAACGAGGTCATCGCCGCGCGCGACGCCGAACTGGCCGACCTCAAGAGCCGGGTCGCCGAGCTGGAGCAGTTGCAGACGCAGCAGCAAAAGCTCATCGCGATGAAGGACAGCGAGCTGGCCGCGAGCCAGCAGCGCCTGGCCGAGAACCAGGCCCGCAGCGAGGGCGGCTCGCCGTTGCCATGGGTATTCGGCAGCCTCGGCGTGCTGGCCTTGCTGATCGGCGGCTGGGTGTTGAGCCGCCGCGAACCCAAGAAGCCGAGCTTCCGCGCGCCGGCCACGACGGCCGATGCGCCGGCCCGCAGCGGCAGCCAGGAGCGCGTCGCGGCCGATACCGGTCCGGGCTCCGGCGCCACGGCCGATTCGCTGCGCCGCCGTCCGGAGTCCGCCGTCGTGGTCGACCCGGTTGCGCAACTGCTCGGCGAGCCCGAGGCCGACCGCGCCGCGGGCGCCGAACCGATCGCCGCGCCGTTCTGGACCGCGCCCAAGGCCGAGGTGGGTTCGCGCGCCAAGGTGCCGACCTGGCATGCAGCCGATGTCCGTACCGCGCCGGCCCCGAGCGCCGCCGCCGTTGCTGCGCCGCAGGCCG
>NZ_JBPKJP010000207.1:0-1170 GCF_051217035.1 Lysobacter sp. 1R34A | reverse complement strand
TGCGCAGCGGCCTGGCCCGGCTGGGCCTGGCCGAGTGCGCCGAACTGCGCGCGGCCGACGCCGCCGACCTGCCGGCGTGGTGGGACGGCGAACCCTTCGATGCGGTGCTGCTGGACGCGCCGTGTTCGGCGACCGGCATCGTCCGCCGCCAACCCGACGTGGTCCTGCATCGGCGCGAATCCGACCTCGCTGCCTTGAGGGTGATGCAGGCCGGCCTGCTCGATGCGCTGTGGCGCACGGTCGCGCCCGGCGGCGTGCTGGTGTACGCGACCTGCTCGATCCTGGCCGAAGAGAACGAGGGCCAGGTGCGCGAGTTCCTGGCCCGCACCGCCGATGGGCGCGCCGAGCCCTTGCCGGCGCAGTTCGGCCACGACCGCGAGGTCGGCCGCCAGCGCTTGCCGGGCGACGGCGGCGGCGACGGATTTTTCTACGCGCGCCTGCGCAAGGGTTGAGCCAAGGGTGAGCGCTGGCCCGGATTGAACCGCGGCCCCTCCACCGGATGCGGCCGGCCGCTTATCATTCGCGCACGTTCAAAGGCCCGCGCATGTTCGACAGCGCCCGTTCCCGCCCTGCCTGGTTGTTCTGGATCGTCGCCTGGCTGGTGCTCGGGGCCGGACTCGGCCTGCGCGATCCCTGGCCCGCCGACGAACCGCGTTTCGCCCTGGTCGCGACGCAGATGATCGAGAGCGGCCAATGGCTGTTCCCGCACCGCGGCGGCGAGCTGTACTCGGACAAGCCGCCGTTCTTCATGTGGATGCAGGCGCTGTCGTATCTGGCCACCGGCCAGTGGCGGGTCGCCTTCCTGCTGCCGTCGCTGCTGGCCGCGCTGGGCACCTTGTGGTGCGTGGTCGACCTCGGCCGGCGCCTGTGGACGCCGCGGGTCGGCTATTACGCCGGCTGGGCGCTGCTGCTCACCGTGCACTTCGTCTACCAGTCGAAGAAGGCGCAGATCGATCCGCTGGTGGTGTTCTGGATCACCCTGGCCAACTACGGCCTGTTGCGCCATCTGCTGACCGGCCCGGCCTGGCGTTGGTGGGTGCTGGGCTGGTTCGCCGCCGGCATGGGCACCATCACCAAGGGCGTCGGCGCGCTCGCCTTGTTGATGCTCGCGCCGCTGGCGCTCGCGGCGCTGCTGCGGCCGCTGCGTGCCGCGCTGGCGCCGGGCGGCGC
>NZ_JBPKJP010000206.1:0-1286 GCF_051217035.1 Lysobacter sp. 1R34A | reverse complement strand
GCGCCGTCGGCCGGGGCGGTGGCGGTTGCCGCGTCGGTCGCGGCCGGCGCGGCGGTGTCGGCCGGGGCCGCGGTTTCGGTCTTGGTGCAGGCGGCGAGCGCGAACAGGGCGCTCAGCACCAGCGGATAGCGGGACAACGTAGCCATACGCGAATTCATCAGGGAAATCTCCGCAATACGATCAAAGGAGTGTGGGCATCGGCGCCGGGCTGCAGTGCGGGTCGCGATGCCGACAGGAGCGACGTTCAGGATAACGGCCGCGGCAGGGAAGAGGGAGTGTAGGACGTAGTCGGAGTGCGAGGGCCGCGCCGTAGCGAGCCGGGCCGGCCGCGCCCGCGCCGCGGTCAGCGCTTGCCGGCGCGTTCGCGCGCGACCAGATGATCGGCGACGCGCAGCATGTCGTCGAAGCCCTTCTGGGTGGTCACGCGGTACTTGCCCGCAACCACCAGCGACGGCGTGCCGTCGACGCCGGCGGCCATGATGAAGGCCTTGGCGCGCTCCATCGCCTTGGCGGTGGCCGGGCCGGCCATGGCCGCGGCGAAGGCCTCGCGGTTGGCGCCGTGCTGGGCGTAGAAGCCGGCGATCTCGTCGGTCGAGGCGTTCTGGATCGGCAGACGGTGCTGTTCGTGCAGGGCCTTGAACATCGCCTCGTGGGTCTTGCCGAGCAGCTTCATCGATTGCGCGGTGTAGAAGGCCTGCGCATACGGATTCCAGTAGCCGCCGAACGGCGCGGCCAGCGGCACGAAGTTGACGTCGGCCGGCTGCCTGGCGCGCCAGGCGGCGACCTGCGGCTCGAAATGGGCGCAGTGCGGGCAGGTGTAGCCGAACACCTCGACGACTTCGACCTTGCCCTTGACCGGAGCGAACGGCTTGCCGCCTTCGATCTCGACGTAGTCGACGCCGGCTTCCGGCGCCGGGCCCGCGGGCGCGGCCGTCTTGGGCGCGGCGAACGCCGCGAACGGGAGCACAGCGAGCAGGAACAGGGAGGCCAGGCGTGGATTCATCGGAAAGTCTCGTCGGTGGCGGAATGAGCGGCGTCGGCCTTGGGCGGGGCCGGGCATAAAAAACGCCGGCACCAAGAATAGCGGCCGGCGTCGCAACAGGAGTAACGATGGGACTGCGCTGCGCGACAGAAGTTCCACGGCCGCGGCAAGCGGTGACGGCGGTCACCTTCTGCGCGGCCGGGCTTCGCCGGTCCGCTTCGGCAGCCCGCCGAGCGGGCGCGCCGGCCGCCGCAACGAAAAACGCCGGCCTGTCGCCAGGCCGGCGTTCACGGGGTCGCGCTGG
>NZ_JBPKJP010000205.1:0-1316 GCF_051217035.1 Lysobacter sp. 1R34A | reverse complement strand
GGACGGGCCTGCCGGCGCCCGGGCCGCCGCGCTTCAGCGCTGGCAGTGCCCGCACCAGACCGTGGTGCGCTGGCCGATGCTGGCCTGCTTGAGCGGCCGGCCGCAGCGCGGGCAGGGCTCGCCGCCGCGCCCATAGGCCGACAGCTCCTGCTCGAAATAGCCCGGCGCGCCGTCCGGGCTGATGAAGTCGCGCAGGGTGGTGCCGCCGCGCTGGATGGCGTAGGCCAGGATGTCCTTGATCGAGGCCGCGAGCGCGGCATAGCGCTCCCGCGAGACCTTGCCGGCCGCGCGCAGCGGCGACACCCCGGCCGCGAACAAGGCCTCGGCCGCGTAGATGTTGCCGACCCCGACCACCACCCGCTGGTCCATCAGGAAGGTCTTCACCGGCGCCTTGCGGCCGCGGCTGAGCTCGAACAGATAGTCGCCGTCGAAGGCCTCCGAGAGCGGTTCCGGGCCGAGGTCGCGCAGCAGTTCGTGGGTCTCGCCGGGCGCCTGCCACAGCAGGCAGCCGAACCGGCGCGGGTCGTTGAAGCGCAGCACCCGGTCGGAATCGAGCAGCAGGTCGACGTGGTCGTGCGCGCGCACCGGGGTGTCGACGGGCAGCACGCGCAGGCTGCCGGACATGCCCAAGTGCAGCAGGGCGCTGCCGGCGGCGGTGTCGAGCAACAGGTACTTGGCGCGGCGGCGCACCGCCTCGATGCGTTCGCCCGGCAGGGTGTCCTCGATCTGCAGCGGGATCGGCCAGCGCAGGTTGGGGCGGCGCAGGATCGCGGTGACGACGCGGCGGCCTTCCAGGTGCGGCGCCAGACCGCGCCGGGTGGTTTCGACTTCGGGCAATTCAGGCATGCGGCAAGGGTACTATCCCGGCCAGGCCGCGCATCGTTCGATGGCCGGAACCGGGAGTCGCTTCATGCCGCACGCGCCAGCGTCCGAGGAAGCCGTCGCAAACGGGGCGGGGTTAGCCGCCAGGGCGCCCGAGCCCGAGGCCGCGCCGCCGCCGGGCCGGCGCCTGCGCAGTTTCGCCAGCGCCGAGATCGACATGGCGCTCGACGCCCTGGGCTGGCGCGGCAATCGGATCCATGCCGGCGTGCACCTGGCGCGCAAGGGCTTGCGCCGGGTCCGCGCCACGGTCGCTCTCGGCGGCGGCGCGCTCGGTCCGGGCGCGGCGCTGGTCGACCGCGAACTGCGCCGGCTCAACCGTAACTTGTCGGTGCTGCGCGACGCGCACGCGCTGGTCGAAACTCTGGACCGGCTGCTGCGCCTGCCGCTGGAAGCCGAGGTCCGCACTTTGTTGCGCCGTGCCCGCCGCCGTGCCG
>NZ_JBPKJP010000204.1:0-1317 GCF_051217035.1 Lysobacter sp. 1R34A | reverse complement strand
ACTCGTGCGCGCTTGCAGGACGAGGGACTGGCCTGGACCTTGCGCTGTTTCGAGCGCGATCTGCTCGAAGCGCTCGGCTCGGGCTTCGACTGGAGCGTCGATGCCGAGGGCCCGTCGGCGCGCGCGCTGTACCTGCTCGGCCTGATCGAAGGCGCCAAGGGCCGCGACGCAGCCGCCGAAGATTATTTCCGCAAGGCCCTGTACCTGCAGCCCCAACACGAAGAGGCCCTGATGCACCTGGCGTTGTTGCTCGAAACCCGCGGCGACGCCGCCGGCGGGCGGGTCCTGCGCCTGCGCGCGCAGCGTTCGCACAGGACGGCCGGCTGATGCGCGCCGATAAGGACCGCGCAGGATGAGCGCCCGGCAACCGCCGGCCGGATCGATCGGCGCGGTCGCGCGCCTGCTC
The DNA here is from genome assembly GCF_051217035.1 of Lysobacter sp. 1R34A. NCBI lineage: Bacteria > Pseudomonadati > Pseudomonadota > Gammaproteobacteria > Lysobacterales > Lysobacteraceae > Lysobacter > Lysobacter sp. 1R34A. The sequence continues at coordinate 911 of NZ_JBPKJP010000204.1, read as the reverse complement.
GACCGCGCGCCCGAGCCGGAGGCGCTGCGCGAGGCCACCCGCCATGTCGCCGCCAAGGCCGAAGACCTCAGGTCGCTGACCGCGTCGTTGTTCGTATTCCGGCTCGGCGCGGAATGGCTGGGCCTGACCGCCTCGGTCGTCGACGAAGTCATCGAGCCGCGCCCGGTCCACACCCTGCCGCACCGCCGCGAAGGCGTGGTGCGCGGGCTGGTCAACGTGCGCGGGCAACTCACCGTATGCGTGGCGCTCGAGTCGCTGTTCCATCTGGAACCGGGCCCGGCCGACGCCGCGCGCAGTCTGTTGAGCCGGCGCCTGGTGGTGCTGGCCTGGCAGGATCAGCGCCTGGCTTTCGAGGCCGACGAAGTGCACGGCTCGCATCGCTACGACCCGGCCGCGATCGGCAACGTCCCGGCGACGGTCGCGCATTCGGTCTCGCCGTTCAGTACCGGCATCCTGGCGATGGGCCGGCGCAACGTCGGCGTGCTCGACGACGCGCTGGTGCTCGGCGCGCTCAATCGGCGGCTCGGATGAGCACGGGCAATCTCCAGGATTATTCGCTGCACGACCTGTTCCGCATGGAGGTCGAGGGGCAGGCGCAGGTGCTGACCGAGGGCTTGCTGGTTCTCGAAAGCCACCCGGCCTCGGCGCCGGAGCTCGAAGCCTGCATGCGCGCGGCGCATTCGGTGAAGGGCGCCGCGCGCATCCTCGGCCTGTCGGCCGCGGTGACGGTCGCGCACGCGATGGAAGACTGCCTGGTCGAGGCGCAACAGGGGCGGTTGATCCTCGGCAACCTGGTCATCGATGCCCTGCTCGGCGGCGTCGACCTGCTCGCCCGCATCGCCGCGACGCCGGCGGCCGAGACCGCGCCGTGGATGCGCGCCGACGCGCCGGACGCCGAACGTTTCCGCGCC
>NZ_JBPKJP010000203.1:0-1425 GCF_051217035.1 Lysobacter sp. 1R34A | reverse complement strand
GCCCGGCGATGCTGGCGCGGCCGTCGCGCGCGTCGCGCAGCCAGGCGTGGATCGCGGCGACGCAGGCGCGGGTCGCCAGTTCGCGCGACTCCGGCGCGTTCCATTCGGGTCTCTTGCGGCCGTCGTCCGGCGCCGGCAGCCGGCGCAGGGTCAGCGCCGGCGCGACCGCCCCGTCGCGCTGCAGGTCGGCATCGGCGACCGCACCGCCGGGCCGGACTTCGCGGAAGCGGATGCGCGCATCGACGAAGGCGGTCTCGCCGGCCTGGGCGTACAGCGCCGAGACCGCGCGCAGCAGCGACGGCCGCGAACGGAAGTTGTGATCCAGCGGCGGCGCCTGCTCGGCACGCTGGGCCGCGCCCAGATAGGTGTGCACGTCGCCGCCGCGGAAGCCGTAGATCGCCTGCTTGGGATCGCCGATGAGGAACAGCGCGCGCGCGCCGAACACCCGCTCGAAGATCCGCCACTGGCGCGCGTCGGTGTCCTGGAATTCGTCGACCAGGGCGACCGCGTACTGCTCGCGCAGGCGTTCGGCCAGGGTCTCGCCGTGCGGCCCTTCCAGTGCCGCAGCCACGTCGGCGATCAGATCGTCGAAGCTCTGCACCCGGCGCACCCGCTTGAGTTCGCTCAGGCGCTTGCCGGCCTGCTCGCGCACCCGGTGCACCAGCGCCACCGCCTGCGCCGCCAGCCACTGCGCACGCTGCTGGGCGGCGTCGAGGTAGCCAGCGACGGCGTCGAACAGCGGCGACGACGGCGTCGCCGCCTCCTTGCCCTTGTTGGTGCGCGCGGCCAGGGTCGCCGGGGTCAACCGCTCGATCCTGGGGTCCAGCGCCTGACCGGCATCGCCGTGCGCGCACCACTGGCTCAGCAGCAGCCACAACTCGCGCGGCAGATTGGCCCGGTAACTGTTGCCGTTGAGCACCTTGGCGGCGATCGCGGCGTCGAGCCGCGCGCAGGCCGCTTCGCCATGCTCGGCGAACACCGCGCTCAAGGTTTGCGCGGCCTGTTGCAGCGCCGGCAGGGGATCGTCCGACACCGCCGGCACCGGCGGCAGCAACTGGGCGTTACGCAACAAGGGGCCCAGATCGGCCGCGAGCGAAGGCGGGCCGCCCGGCCATTGCAGCGACAACAGTTCGGCCGCGGTCGCATCGCTGCCGAAGGCGCGCCACAGGTCCACCGCGATCTCGTCGTGCAGTTCGCGTTCGCTGCCGATCATCTCCGGCGGCGCGAACGGCTGCCCGGTTTCGAGCGCGTGCTCGGCCAGGACCCGCGCACAGAAGCCGTGGATGGTGACCACCGCGGCCAGGTCGATCTCGCGCGCCGCACGCGCCAGGCGCGCGCGCAACGGCGCGGCGCCTTCCTGCGCGGCCTGCGCCTCGACCAGGCTGCGGGTCAGCGCGCGTTCGCCATCGTCGCCCTCGCGCGGCA
>NZ_JBPKJP010000202.1:0-1462 GCF_051217035.1 Lysobacter sp. 1R34A | reverse complement strand
CCAGGCCGCGCGCAACGGCGTCGGCAGGGCCTGCGGCAGGCGGGCGACGATCGCCCCACGGCTGCCGTCCTCGAGCCACCCGGCGGCCTCGATGCGGTCGCCGCCGCAATCGTCGGAGGCGCCGACCGCGGGCGGGTCGCGTTCGAGCAAGGCGCCGGCATCGGCGCGCAAGGGCGCTTCGACGCCGGGCGTGAACGATTCCGACAGGCGGCCATAGGCCGAACGCCAGCAGACCACCACCTGCGAGCCGACCGGCAATGCTTCCTGGAGCGCGCAGGCGAGCGCCTCGCCCGCGGACGACCTGTCGCTCACCATGGCCCCTGGTAGTACGTCACTGTGCACCGCATCGCCGCCTTCTGCGCAAGGCGCAGGATAACGCGAGCTTTACAAGATCGGCAGACGGCAACCCCACCGGGGCTCCCGGACCGTTGTTCCGAACATGCAACTGGCCCTCCCATCGCCGCTATACGACGCCTGCCCCGCGCGCAACCGCTTCCCGTCTGCGTCGCCAGGCCGTACCCTGCCGCGGATGAATTCCGGTGCGGACGCTAGCGATGACGTGCTGATGCTGGCCTGGACGGGCGGCGACGCCGCCGCGTTCGAGGTCCTGTATTCGCGTCACCGCGGCCCTTTGTACCGTTTCTTGCTGCGTCAGATCCGTGATTCGGCGCTCGCTGACGAGTTCTTCCAGGACGTCTGGCAGCGGGTGATCGCCGCGCGCGAGGGCTGGAAGCCCGATGCGGCGTTCAGCACCTGGCTGTTCCGGATCGCCCATAACCGCCTCAACGACTACTGGCGCGGCCTCAAGCACCGCCCGCCGGCGCCGGCCGACGGCGACGAGCGCACCGCCCGGGTCGCCGACCCGACCACGCCCGAGCGCGAACTGTCCGAGTTCGAACAGCGCCGCCGCCTGCAGCGGGCGATCGAGGAATTGCCGGAGGAGCAGCGCGAAGTGGTGTTGCTGCGCCTGGAGCAGGAACTGAGCCTGGAGGAGATCGGCGCCATCACCGGGGCCGGCAGGGAAACGGTGAAGTCCAGACTGCGCTACGCGATGGACAAGTTGCGCGCGAGGTTGACCGAATGAACCGCCGTCACGACGCCCACGATCCGCTGTCGCCCGAAGAACGCGAGTTGGCCGAGCGCCTGCTGCGCCTGGGGCCGCACGACGGCCCCTCGCCGGCCCTGGACGCCAGGATCCTCGCCGCCGCGCACGCCGCCGTCGCGCCGCCGCGCAGGCGCGAGAAAACCCGCTGGCCGGCCTGGATCGGCGTGGCGGCCTCGCTGACCCTGGCGATCGGCGTGGCCTGGCAATTGCGGCCGATCGACAAGGCGCTGGAATCGGTCGGCGAAGACCAGGCGGCCTCGGCCGTCTCCGCCGATGCCGTCTCGGCCGAATCGGCCACCGCCGCTGCCGCCCCGGCTGCGGCCGATGCCTCCGAACCTGCCCGCGACAGCGGCGCCG
>NZ_JBPKJP010000201.1:0-1478 GCF_051217035.1 Lysobacter sp. 1R34A | reverse complement strand
CCGTCGCTGGTGGCGGCGCCTGCGCGGCCGCTGGCGCGCCGAGGTGCTGCGCCTGCACGTGCTGCACGACGAGGCCGGCCATTGCGTCCTGCTTGCCGATGCGGCCGGGCTGTCGCAGCTCGGCCATGCGCACGCGCGCCGCATCGCCGCCGGCGAGGGCGCGCGCCTGCGCCCGCAGGCGCATGTGTGCTGCTGCATGGCCTCGGGCTTGGGCGACGGCGCCCCGCCGCAGTACGCCTGAGCCGGCCGCGTCGCTGCGCTTGTCCGACTCCTTTCATCCGAATCTTCAGCCAACCGAAAATCATCGAGTTCAGCCATGACCCGACGCCTGTACACCGCCAGCCTGCTGGCCCTCACCGTTCTTGCCAGCCCCGCCGTGCCGGCCCTGTCTCCCGTGCCGGCCGCCGAGGCCGCGATCGAACGCGACCGCGCTTCGATCCTGGCGATGAAGGGCGAATACATCGTCGATTTCGCCTTCGACGAGACCGTCCTGCTCAAGCCCGGCTACGAGCGCGCACCGGCGATGCGCAGCGGCGGCAACGAGACCGTCATCGTGGTCGAGGACAGCCCGCGCAAGCTCGTGCTGCAGCACATCCTGGTCGACGCCAAGAGCGGCCACGTGACCAAGCACTGGCGCCAGGACTGGGTGTACGAGGCGCCGCAGCGTTTCGAGTTCAGCGCCGACCAGACCTGGCACGTGCGCAAGATCCCGGCCGAGCTCAATCGCGGGGCCTGGACCCAGTGCGTGTACGAGGTCAGCGACGCGCCGCGCTACTGCGGCACCGGCCGTTGGGACTACCGCAACGGCGTCGCGACCTGGACCAGCGACGCCAGCTGGCGGCCGCTGCCGCGGCGCGAATACACCAAGCGCAGCGACTACAACGCGGTCTCCGCGGTCAATCGCCACACCATCACTCCGAACGGCTGGACCCACGAGCAGTTCAACACCAAAGTGCTGCGCAAGCCCGACGGCAGCCAGGAAGAGCTGGCGCGCGAGTTCGGCTTCAACGATTACCAGAAGACCGGCGAAGTCGACTTCAAGCCGGCGTATACCTATTGGAACGCGACCCAGGGGTATTGGACCAAGGTCCGCGCGCGCTGGGACGCTTTTCTCGGCCGCGCCCCGGGCGTGCAGCTCAAGACCAAGATCGACGGCATGGCGATGATCATTCCTCTGTTCGAGCAAGCGGCCAAGCTCGAGGACGGCAAAAACGTCGCCGACGGCGAGATCGATGCAGTGTTCGCCAAGTGGGTGACCGCGGCGCCCGCCGAGTAAGCGGCGCGCAGGGCGGATACAGGAAAGGCCGGGCTGAGCGCCCGGCCTTTCTGTTTCGTTTTCGTACTCGTTATACGTCTGCGTCGAAGCCGGCCTTCGCCCGGGTCAGTACACCCGGTGCAGGCGCCGGTCGTCCGCGATCGCCCAGGCCGGCGGCGCGGGCGGCGGCGGTGGCGCCTTGGCCTGGGGCGGTGTCGGCGGG
>NZ_JBPKJP010000200.1:0-1483 GCF_051217035.1 Lysobacter sp. 1R34A | reverse complement strand
CCGCTCCGACCACCTGCTCAATCCCGGCCGGCCGCTGGCCGAAGCGCGCGAAGCCGCGCGCCGCCTGCCGGCCGACCTCAGCGCGGCCGACCTCGAATTCCTGCGCGCCAGCGAACGCCAGCAACGCCGCAGGCAATGGCTACGGGTCGGCGCGATCGGCGCCCTGGCCGCGCTGACCCTGGTCTCGATCGGCCTGGGCCTACAGGCCTGGCAGGCGCGGCGCGAGGCCGAACAACGCCGCGACCAGGCCCAGCAACTGGTCGGCTTCATGCTCGGCGATCTCGCCGAGCAACTGCGCCCGATCGGCAACCTGCAACTGCTCGACAGCGTCGGCAGCCAGGCCCTGGCCTATCTCGAACGCATGCCCGAAGCCGACATGCAGCCGCGCGAACTGGTCAACCACGCACGCGCCCTGCGCACCGTCGGCGAGGTACTGATGAACCTGGCCCGGTTCGACGAGGCCAACGCCGCCTTCGAACGCGCCGCCGAAACCATGGCGCGAGCGCGCCGGGAGACGCCCGGCTCGCTGGAGGCCCTGGCCGAATCGGGCACGGTCGCCTATTGGCAGGGCTATTACGATTTCCGCCAGAAACGCATGGACCCCGCGCACGCGCACTGGCTCGACTATCTGCGCGCCGCCGAGCAACTGGTCGCACGCGCGCCCACCGATCCGCGCTGGCAGCTCGAACTGTCGTATGCGCTGAACAATCTCGGCACCTTGGCCAACAGCCGCCAGCGCACCGACGAAGCCGCCGACCTGTTCGCGCGTTCGGTCGCGATCAAGCGCGCCTTGCTCGCGCGCAAGCCCGGCGACAAGCCGCTGCGCTACGAACTGGTCGACAGCCTGTCCTGGCTCAGCACCGCGCAGGAATCGCGCGGCCAGTTCGACGCCGCCGCTTCCGGCTATGCCCTGCAGACCGGGATGCTGCGCGAACTGGTCGCCGACGAGCCCGATGCCAACGCATGGCGGCGCAAACTCGCGACCGCACTGCTGCGCAGCTCGATCCTGGCGCTGGACCGCGGCCGGCTCGACGAGGCCGCGCGCGACGCCGAGGAAACCCTGTCCCTGCTGCGCAGCTTGGTCGAGCAGCAGCCCGACAACCGCACCTGGCGGCGCGACCTCGCCCACGCCTATGCCCATGCCGGTTGGATCGCCGCCCTGCGCGACGCGCGCCCGCAGGCGGCCCGGCAGTTGCGCGAGGCGCAGGCGACCCTGGCGCCCCTGCTCGCGCAAGCGCAGTCCTTGCCGGAATGGCGACGGCTCGACGCGGTGGTGCGCCTGCGCCTGGCCCAGGTCGACAGCGCGGTCGCGACGGCGCCGTGGCCGGCGCAGATCGACCGGGCGGTGGCCGACCTGGAAGCCTTGCATTCGGACGGCAGCGACGGCGCCAGTCTGTCGACCCTGGCGCGCGCCCTGGTCTCGCGCGGCGAACGTCTGGCCGCCGCCGGCCAACGCGAGCGCGCCGTCGCCGACTGGCGCCGC
>NZ_JBPKJP010000199.1:0-1645 GCF_051217035.1 Lysobacter sp. 1R34A | reverse complement strand
GCGCCTGCTGCGCGCCCTGATCGGCGCGGGCGTCGACCTGAACGCCGCCACCGCCGGCATGACCCCGCTGCTGGCGGCCACCCGCGACAGCTGGCACGGCCGTCCCGACGCGGTCATGACCCTGCTCGCCAACGGCGCCGACCCGCGCCTGGCCGACCACGAAGGCAACACCCCGCTGCACCATGCCGCGCGCAGTTCCGACCCCGGCGTCGCCGCCTTGTTGCGCGACGCCCAGGCCGAACTCGACCCGGTCAACCACGACGGTTTCTCCCCGCTCGGCGTGGCCTGCGCCAGCGGCAACTGGCGCCTGGCCAAGTTCCTGCTCGAACGCGGCGCCAAGACCGAGCAGCCCGGCGGCGCCCCGGCGTTGTTGGCCGCGGCCGGCGGCGACGAGGACGACCCGGCCGGCGTGCAACTGCTGCTCAAGCACAAGGCGCGCATCGACGCCCGCGACGGCCAACGCCGCAGCGCCCTGCATGTGGCCGCGTTCGCCGGCCATCTCGACATCGTCACCGCACTGCTCGCCGCCGGCGCCGACGCCGGCGCGATCGACAGCCAGCAGCGCACCCCGCTGCTCGAAGCCGCGCGCGGCGCGCGCCCGGCGGTGCTCGAACGCTTGCTCGAACACCTGCCGCAGGGCGGGGTCGCCGAAGCCGCGGCGCTCGACGCCGACGGCGCCAGCGCGCTGATCCTGGCCTGCCAGGCCGAGACCGCCTCGCCGCCGCTGGTGGTGCGCCTGCTCGACCTCGGCATCGACCCGGAACTGCGCGACCGCCACGGCAAGCGCGCGGTCGACCGCGCCGCCGAAGCCGGCCGCTGGTCGCTCGTGGCTGCGCTCGACCGCGCCTATCCCTTGCCGGCGGCGGTCAGCGGCGAAGGCGACAGCGAGGACGGCGAGGGCGAGCGGGTCATCGTCGACCGCATGCCGGCCGCACTGCTGCGCGACGGCCTGCGCGAAGGCCGCGCCGCCGAACTGACCGGCTTGGCCAAGCTGCTCAGCCCGAGCGAGCTCGGCGCGCAATTGCACGAAGAAGACGGGCAGATCCCTTCGGCCGAGCGGATCGACTGGCTCCTCGGCCAGGGTGCCGACGTCAACGTGCGCGACGCCAACGGCGACACCGTGGTGTTCGCCCTGCTCGATCGCACCCCGGACGCGCTGCCGGCCCTGCAGGCCTTGCTGCGCCATGGCGTCTCGCCGGCCGGTCGCGGCGGCCTCGGCCGGTTCCTGGCGACCTGTTCGGCCGGCGACCAGGCCTCGCGCGGCCTGGAGCAGTTCGCCCTCGACCTGATCGAACGCGGCGCCGACGTGTTCTCGCCGACCCCGGCCGGCGATCCGCCGCTGGCGATCGCGGTGCGCCTGGGCTGGTCGCGCCTGCTCGAACGCCTGCTCGCCGCCGGCGTCGACCTCAACACCCGCGACAGCCACGGCATGAGTGCGCTGCACCTGGCCGCCGCGCTCGGCCGCGAAAGCATGCTCAAGCGCCTGGTCGCCAACGGCGCGGCGCCCGACCTGCTCGCCGCCGACGGCCAGACCCCGCTCGGCGTGGCCCTGTCCTCGGGCCGCCGCCATCTGGCCGACTGGCTGGACTGGCGCGGCTGGGCGTTGCCGCGCCGCCCGCTGCACGCCCAGGACGTCCCCGCGGCG
>NZ_JBPKJP010000198.1:0-1755 GCF_051217035.1 Lysobacter sp. 1R34A | reverse complement strand
TAACGCGCGATCAGCGCGCTCGCGGCGGCCGGATCGGCCGCGGCCAACGCCGGCGACACACGCAGGGCCAGGATCTGGGCGCCGTCGCGGCGGTACGCGGCGACGGTCAGCGGCGCATCGGTGGCGCCGATCTGGCTCAGCGCGACATCGATGCAGCCCTGCTCGTCGTGGCCGGCGGCGAAGGCCGGGCTCAGCAACTGCAGGGCCGGGCCGGCGACACCGGCGCCCAGGGCGCGCAGCACCACCTCGGTCGCGGCGGCATCGAGCGCGGCGGCGTCGAGTGCGGCGTCGAAGCGCAGCAGCGCATGCGCAGCGCCGTCCTGGCCGTGATCGAACACCGGCAGGCCGTGCGTCGGCAGCGGTGCGATGGCGGCGTCGAAATCGGCGGTCATCGCCTCCAGCGCCTCGACATAGCTGCGCAGCAGCGCGTCGATGTGGATCGGTTGCAGGTTCAGGCGCGCATCGAGGATCACGGTGTAGCCGTCCTCGCGGTTGCCGTTGGCGTGCAGCGACAGGCCGAAGTTGACCTCTTCGAACAACTCGCCTTCGCGCACCCGCAGCGAGGCTTCGCGAGTCAGCGGGTTGGAGACGCGGAAATTGGTGTAGGTGAACAGTGAATCGACCGCGAGCGCGGGATGGCGCTGCAGGATCGAGGCCAGCGGATAGCGGCGGTGAGCGCGGCTGGCGCTCTCGGCCTCGTGCACGGCCGCGGCCAGCTCGCGCCAGCGCTTGCCGCCCAGGTCGACGGTCTGCGGCAGGACGTTGAGGAACAGGCCGAGCACGTTCTCGGCGCCGCGCGCTTCCAGGCGACCGTTGTCGGTCTGGCCGGTGACCACGCGGTCGCTGCCGATCATCGCCCGCAGGGTGCAGGCATGCGCCATGAACAACAAGGTGCGCACCGCCACGCCTTCGCGCGCGGCCAGTTCGTCCAGGCGCGCGGCCAGGGCCGCCTCGAGACGGATCTCGCGATGCTCGCGCGCCGGCGCGGACGCAGCGACCGCGACCAGGCGGCCTTCGCCGGCACTGCGGCCGGCCGCGTCCCAGAACGCGCGGTTGGCCGGGTCGGCCTGTTCCAGCGCGAGTCGGGCGACGTAGTCGGCGAAGCGCGAACGGCCGCTGTCGAAGCTAGGCGCCGTCTCGGCGCCGGACTGGTAGGCGCGATAGCACTCGAACACCTGGCGCTGCAGGGTCGCCATGCTCCAGCCGTCGAGGATGGCGTGGTGGGCGTCGATCACCAACTGGATGCAGTGCTCGGCTTTGCGCAGCACGGTGAAGCGGATCAGGCTCGGCCCTTCCAGGGCGAAGCCCTTGGCCTTGATCGCGGCGATCGCGAGCGCGACTTCGCGCGCCTGGGCCGGCTCGTCGAGCCCGCGCAGGTCGGCCTGGTCGATGTTCGGCGCGACCTGCGCGTGCACCAGTTGCAACGGCACCGAGTAACGGCCGAGCTCGAAGCCGGTGCGCAGCACCGGATTGCGGGCGACGACGTCGCCGATCGCGCGCACGAAGGCCTGCGGGTCGAAGGCGTCGAAGCGGAGTTCGAACGAGAATACGTCGTGATAGGTCGAGCCGCTGTTGCTGGACAGATCGCTGTCGAGCAGGCCGTGGAAGATCATGCCGTGCTGCAGCGAGGTGACCGGATAGGCGTCCTCCAGGCCGTCCGGCAACAGGGCGCGGTCGGCCTCGGACAGCAGCGCGAACGGCGCCAGCCCGGCATCCGCGGCGACGGCGCCGTCGGCGGCGCCTTCGTCGCCGGCC
>NZ_JBPKJP010000197.1:0-1795 GCF_051217035.1 Lysobacter sp. 1R34A | reverse complement strand
GGGACGATGTTGTAGCGGCCGCCGGTGTACACCAGGCGCGCGTTGTTCCAGCTCAGCACCATCTCGAGCAGGTTCAGCGCTTCGGCGGCGCTGACCGGTTTGGGCGTGCCCAGGGTCACCGTGCCCTGCACGCCCGGCGCGATCACGTAGTTCTGGCCCAGCATGTCGCCGAGGATGGCCTTGGCCACCGCGTGCACCGACTCGCCTTCGAAATTGAAGGTGGCGGTGCCGTTGGTCGCGCCCAGGCCCGGCGGCGGCGCCGCAGCGGCGCTGCGGTTGATGACCTGGCCGGTGCCGCGGCGGATCTGCGCCTGCGGACCTTCCTCGTCGACCTGCCCCTCCAGCGGCTGCTGGACGACGCCGTCGCGAACCAACCTGGCGCGGGCATCCTCGCCCTGGGGTCCCTTGAGAGAGGCCGGATCGCCGTCGCGGTGCAGTCGCGGCGACATCACGCTGGCGCACGACGCCAGTTGCGTGGCGATGACCGCTGCGGCGAGGGCGTGGGTGGCGTATTGCTGGGGACGTAGCTTCATGCGTTCACTCTACGGCGTGTTGGCCGGTGGTTGAGCGGCTTGTTGCTGCCGCAGTTGCGCGCGACGCGCTTCGATCCGCTTGCGGATGGCTTCCATCTGCGCCTGCTCGGTGAGCGGGGCGGATGCGTTGTTGTCGGTCGGTCCGGCTTCGTTGGGCTTGTTCTGCGGAGTCGGCATCTGCGGGGCCGGCGGCACCTGCGAGATGTTCGGGACGCGATTGGACTGCGGTTGCGGCGGCGGCGGGACCGACGGCGGCGGAGGCATCGGACGCGCGCCCGGTTGCGGCCCGGCGCCCGGCTGCGGCGCGGCGATCGCGGTCGGCGGCTCGCCGCCCTGACCGTTGAATATGCGCAGGTCGAGTTCGCGCCGGCCTTCGGGCCCTTCGAACACGGCGCGGCGCGGCTCCAGCGAGGTCAGGCGCCAGGCCGGGTGCGACTCGGGCACTTCGCCGAGCTTGACCCGCACCGATTCGCTGCCGTCGGCCGGCTGCAGGAACGCCATCGACAGTTGCGGGGTGATCAACACGCTGGTCAGCAGGTAATCGAACGCGGCCGCCTGGTTTTCGCCCTCGCCCTTGCCCTGCATGAAGAACGGCTTGGGCCGGCGGTCGTCGACGAACAGCGGGCGCGCGGCGATCTCGGCGTACTTGCTCAAGGGCCCGAGCGTATCGGGCGCGCTCTTGCGCACCTGCGGCAGCGCCTTGACCAGGCTGGGGTCTTCGTCGAGCGGATCGACGCTACGGCCCATGCCGGCGAGCGCCAGCACCCAGGTCAACAGCGCCCAGCCGGCGGCGGTGGCCAGCAACCAGGTGCGCGGGCTGGCGTCGTCAAGGCGCATTGGAAGTCACCGCCGCGGAGTTGGCATTGGGAGCGGCCGCCGACGCCGGGCCCGGGCGCAGGTAGCCGTACAGATCGAAGCTGACGTCGAGGCCGCCGTCGTTGGCCGGGCCGGCGGTGCCGGGGACGAAATAGCCGCGCGTCGACAGCAGGTTGAGGTTGCCGACGAACAGCCGCGGCGAGCCGCTTTCCAGCGAATGCAGCACCGCGGCGGTCTCGGGCGCGCCGCAGCGCAGGCGCACCTGCACCACCACGCGCGCGTAGCGGTCGCGGCGCGGCTCGGCCAGCGGCGAGCGATTGACGATGCCGCAACTGCGGTTGCCGGGGCTGGCCTCCAGCACCACCGTCTCCAGGCGTTGGACCAGGCCGGCGGTGGCGAGTTCGGCGGTGGCCTCGGGCAGGAAGCCGGGGCGGCTGGCCTGCAGC
>NZ_JBPKJP010000196.1:0-1848 GCF_051217035.1 Lysobacter sp. 1R34A | reverse complement strand
CACCGCGCGCAGGTTGCCGACCGGCTCGGCCGCGACCGGCAGCGCCGACGCTGCCAGCGCGGCGAGGATCGCAATCGACAGTCGCGGACGACACACGCGGAATTCCACCTTGCCCCCAGCGCCCGCTCGTCGGGCATAAAAATGTGCTGCAGCCGACTCTAGGGCAGGCTTTCGAAACCTGTCAATGAATTGAAAGAAAAAAGGAAGAAATTATTTTGTGAAACGAAAGTTTGTGCGCCGCAATACTTTCCAAAATCAGTGAAAAACCCTATTAAGCCCGCAACGAAAGCCCAGTCGCGCGAACCTTTCGTTTTATTTCGGAGCAGTCGGTCACTAAGCGAATTCGGTCTATTTCTTTTGTTTTACTTTCGATAATTGACATTCCGAAAGAAAACACAGATCGTGCCCTCGCTCAACAGGAATCATCCATGGACGTCACTCCGCTCTCCGACTCCTCCGCCTGGCAGCGCCTGGGCGGAGCCGACACCGCCGCCGAAATCGCCCAGCAACCGGCCTTGTGGAACCGTCTGGCCGAAGATCTGGCGCAGGCCGGCGAACGCGTACAGGCCTTCCTCGGCGATTGCCTCGACGACCCGCGCCAGCGCGTGCTGTTCACCGGTGCCGGCAGCTCGGGCTTCATCGCCGACCTGGTCGCCGACCGGATCAACGCGCAGTGGCCCGCCGAAGTGCGCGCCGTGCATACCACCAGCTTGCTGACCCATCCGTCGCTGTACCTGCAACGCGACCGCCCCACCCTGCTGGTGTCGTTCGCCCGCAGCGGCTCCAGCCCGGAGAGCGTGGCCGCAGTCGAACTGCTGCGCGCCGAAGTCGAGCACGCGCGCTTTCTCGACATCACCTGCAATCCGGAAGGCGAACTGGCCAAGCGCGGCGCCGGCCGCGAGGACACTTGCACCCTGCTGATGCCGGCGGCGAGTTGCGACCGCGCCTTCGCCATGACCAGCAGTCTGACCTGCATGTTGCTGGCGGCGCTGAGCGTGTTCGACAGCGCGCCATGGCCGCAGCGGATCGAACGCCTCCCGCAACTGGCCGGCTTGGTGCGGGACGGTCTGGCGCAATGGGACGCACCCGCCGCGGCATTGGCGCAACGTCCGTTCCACCGCGTCATCTATCTGGCCAGCGGCCCGCTCGAAGCGCTGGCGCGCGAAGCCGCGCTGAAGCTGCTCGAACTCACCGCCGGGCGCGTGCTGGCCCTGGCCAACACGCCGCTGGGCTTCCGCCACGGCCCCAAATCCACGCTCGACGGCGACACCCTGGTGGTGGTGGTGCGCAGCGCCCACGCTCTGGCGCGCCGTTACGAGCAAGACCTGCTCGACGAGCTGCGCCGCGACGGCATCGCCGGACAGGTGCTGGCGATCGGCCCGCATGCCGACATCGGCGCCGACGACGACCACACTCTGCGCGTGCCGGCGCTGGACGACACCTGGCTGGCGCCGGTGTGGCTGAGCTTCGCGCAGATGTACGCGCTGCAGCGCTCGGCCGCGCTAGGCCTGACGCCCGACAACCCCTTCCCGGACGGCACCGTCAACCGGGTGGTCAAGGGCGTCACCATCCACCATGGCTGAAGCACCCATCGCAGAAACATCGATCGCCGACGCATCGCCCGCGGCGATCTGCTACGGCATCGACATCGGCGGCACCAAGATCGAACTGGTCGCCTGCGATGCCGCGCTGGAGGTGCGCCATCGCCGGCGCATCGCCACGCCGCAGGGCGACTACGCCGCATTCCTGGCCGCGTTGGAGGCGCTGGTGGCCGCGGCCGACGCCGACCTGGGGCTCGTCGACACCGCGATCGGCATCGCCCTGCCCGGCGTGCGCGACCGCCGCAGC
>NZ_JBPKJP010000195.1:0-2138 GCF_051217035.1 Lysobacter sp. 1R34A | reverse complement strand
GCGCGGCGGCCGAGCCGGCGACGCCGGTGCCGGCCGCCGCCCTGGCCACGGCCAAGTCGACGATCCAGGCGCGCGCCGCCAAGGATCCGACCGGAGCCTCGCTCGAACCGCTGCTGAGCGGCGAATTCGCACTGCAGTCCGGCAAGCTGAACGAAGCCGCCGAGGCCTATCTGAAGGCCGCGCGCGCCGCCGACGACGTCGGCCTGGCCGAGCGCGCGACCAGCATCGCCGTGATCGCCAAGCAGGACGCGCTGGCCGCCGACGCGTTGGCGCTGTGGCGCAAGCTCGGCGGCAAGGGCAGCTCGATCGGCGCCGCCGAAGCGACCCTGTCGCTGCGCCGCGGCGACGACCGCGCCGCCCTGCGCCAGCTCAATACTCTGATGGAGAGCGACCCGGAGGCCGGCTGGCGCCAGGCCTTGATCGTGCTGACCACCGGCTCGAAGGATCCGAAGCAGGCCGCGCGCGTGCTCGAGAAGCTCGTCGACGGCGGCAAGATCCCGTCCGGCAACCTGATGGCCTGGGTCGCGTTCGGCGGCCTGTCCCAGCGTCTGGACCAGCCGCAACTGACCGAACGCATCGTCGCCGAAGTGGTCGACCGCTTCCCCGGCGAACCGCGCGTGGCGCTGTTGCGGGTGAGCCAGCTGCGCGAGTCGGGCAAGAACGACGAAGCCCGGCAGATGCTGCAGAGCATCGCCGGCCTGGCCGATCGCGACAGCAACCTGCGCGCGCTGATCGCCGAGCAGTACGAGGCGATGAACGATTTCCAGGCGGTCGCCGCGACCCTGGCGCGCGGCCCGCAGGACGAGCAGACCTATTCGCTGCGCGCGTCCTACCTGGCCCGCGCCGAAGACAAGCCGACCCTGACCAGGCTCTACGACGAGCTGCGCGCGAATGCGGCCAAGCCGGACCCGTCGCGGCGCCTGCTGCTGGGGCAGTTGGCCGAATTCCTCGAACGCTACGAAGAGGCGCTGGCCTGGTACCAGGGCGTGCCGGCCGGGCAGCCGCGTTCGATCGCGCGCCTGCGCAGCAGCAACGTGCTGCACAAGCTCAAGCGCAACGACGAGGCCTACGCCAATCTGCGCGCGATCCAGTCCGACGCTTCGACCGGCGACGACGCGCGCCGCGACGCCTACATCGTCGAGGCCAACCTGCGCGCCGAAGACAAGAACGACGCCGGCGAGAACGATGCCTTCGCGCGCGGACTGGCCGCGTTCCCGGACGAGCCGGAAATCCTCTACGCCCGCGCGCTGAGCTGGGAGCGCCGCGACGAGATCGACCGCGCCGAGGCCGACTTCCGCCGCATCCTGGTGGCCGAGCCCGACAACATCGCCGCGCTCAATGCACTCGGCTACACCCTGGCCGACCGCACCACGCGCTTCCAGGAAGCGCTGGAGCTGATCGAGCGCGCGCGCAACGCCGAACCTGATAATTACGCGATCGTCGACAGTTACGGCTGGGTGTTGTATCGCATCGGCCGCATCAAGGAGGCCGAAACCGAGCTGCGCCGCGCCCTGACCATGCAGAAGGACGCCGAAATCGCCGCCCACCTCGGCGAGGTGCTGTGGCAGAGCGGCAAGCGCGAAGAAGCGCGCAAGTATTTCGAGCAGGCGCGCAAGATCGACCCCGACAACCGCTCGCTGCTGCGAGCGCTGAAGAAGCTCGGCCTGTGAGCGCGCTGTCGTCCGGTTCGCGCGCCTGGGCGTCCGCTGCTTCGCGTGCGGCGAAGTCGGTCGCGCTCGTCGCATTGGCCGTGGTGCTGAGCGCCTGCGCCGGACACGGCGTCAAACGCCCGCCGCCCGAGGCCTTGCCGGCCGCGGTCGCGGCCGAGCGCGAAGCCGGGCGCATCGCCCGGGTCCGCGCCGACGACGAATGGTCGCTGACCGGCCGCATCGCCGTGTCCAACGCCGGCAAGGGCGGAAGCGGCCGGATCGAATGGAACCAGCGCGGCGAACGCTTTGAGGTCGCATTGAGCGCGCCGGTCACCCGGCAGAGCTGGCGCCTCGCCGGAGGCCCCGGCGAGGCGCGGCTTGAAGGCCTCGAAGGCGGCCCGCGCGAAGGCGCCGATGCCGCCGCGGTGCTGCACGAGGCCACCGGCTGGGACATTCCGGTCGAGGCCCTGGCCGACTGGCTGCGCGCCG
>NZ_JBPKJP010000194.1:0-2203 GCF_051217035.1 Lysobacter sp. 1R34A | reverse complement strand
CGCTGCGCTGCGTGCCGGCGCGCGTGCGCCGCCGTCGGCGCCCAGCGCGGGCGAGGCGATCAGCAGCAGCGTGGCCATCAGGCAGATGGGAGACTTCAGACCGGCCCGCAGCCGCAACGCCTTGCGCATCGTGTTCACTCCTGCTGTAGACGCCGCAGCTTGTCCAGCAATTGCGGCTCGGATTCGACGTGGTTGGGGTCCGGGTCGATGCATTCGACCGGACAAACGACCACGCATTGTGGTTCGTCGTAATGCCCGACGCATTCGGTGCAACGCGCCGGGTCGATCACATAGATCGTTTCGCCCTGGGAGATGGCCTGGTTCGGGCAGGCTGGCTCGCAGACGTCGCAGTTGACGCAGAGTTCGTTGATCTTGAGCGACATGGGCACTGGTCGCCGGCGAGCCGCGGGGTCGCATTGCCGGCATGGAGCTCGCAGTGTAGGGCCTGGGCGTCCGCCGGCATAGCCGAGCGCCGGGATGCTGCGTGCCGCGGGCATGGGCCGTGAATATGCAGGAGGCCCTGCCTGCCCGCATGGCGGTGCGGACGGCGGCAGGCCTGACGATCCGGGCCGATTGTGCGGCTCATGGCTGGAAAGACTCGGGCCGCGGATGCGGCCGGGGTTTCGAAAAGATTCGGGCCGCATACGCGGCCCAGGGCCTGGAATAGATTCGGGCCGCAGATGCGGCCCGAATGGATACAGCTCCGGCCGGCGCCAGGCGCCCCGGATGGTCCCGGCCGGCTCAGCGGCCGGGCGGATGGATCACTTGGCTTCGACGAACACGTAGTTGACCGACGACGGTGCCACCGCGGCCTTGACCCGCTCGTTGTCGGCGGCGTCGCCGATGAAGATGAACTTGACGCCCTTCATCGTGGTCGGCTCGACCTTGGCGAACGAAGCGACGACCAGGTCGGCGGTCTTGGCCGAATTCGGCGAGCCGAACGCGACCAGGTTGCCTTCGAGGATGCCGCGCGACAGGTCGGTCTGGGCCTTTTCGAGCATGCGCTCGTAGTCGCCCTGGAAGGTCGGCGCTTCCGGCGCCGGCAGCACGTAGACGTAGGTGCTGCCGCTGACGCCGTCGAGATTGCGCTGGACGACGTCGGTCAGGTAGGCGTTCCAGGCGTTTTCGTCGCTGGTCTTCGGCGCCGGCAGCGCGGCGGTCTCGGCCGCGGCTTCCTTCTTCTCCTCTTTCTGGCAGGCGGCCACGAACGGCAGCGCCAGGCAGGCGATCAGCAGCAGGCGGGAGGAAGTTTTCATCGTTTGCCCCTTGGGTATTTGTTTGGTGATCTGTGTTTGTTCGGTGATCTGTGTTCGGCGATCAGTGTTTGTTGCGTTGCCATTCGGCCTGCAGCGCGTCGACCACGGCCGGCGGCACGAAGCCGGAGACGTCGCCGCCGAGGCGGGCGATTTCGCGCACCAGCGAGGACGAGATGAAGCCGTACTGCTCGGCCGGGGTCAGGAACAGGGTCTCGACCTCCGGGATCAGGTGCCGGTTCATGCTCGCCAGCTGGAATTCGTATTCGAAGTCGGACACCGCGCGCAGCCCGCGCAGCAGCACCCCGCCGCCGACCTGGGCGACGAAATGCGCGAGCAGCGAGTCGAACCCGCGCACCTCGACGTTGGGCTGGTGGGCGACCGCCTTGCGGGCCAGTTCGACCCGGGTCTTGAGCGGCAGCGCCGGCCCTTTGCCCGGGCTTTCGGCCACGCCGATGATCAGGCGTTCGAACAACGGGGCGGCGCGGTCTACCAGGTCGATGTGACCGTTGGTGATCGGGTCGAACGTGCCGGGATAGACGGCGATTCGGTTGCGGGCCGAGCTCATTCGATGGTCGTTCGCTGCTGGAATGACGGGGAGCGGGAAAGGCCGCCCCCGCCGGATGCGGCGCAGTGTAGCAGCCGCCTGCCGGGCCCGGTCACGGCGCCAGGCGGCGGTACACGGCGTAGCGGACCTCGCGGGTGGCGCCTTCGCGATGCAGCAGCCAGTCGCCGGGCAGATCGATCCCCGCCTGCGCCGGCGATTCGACGTACAGCCAGGCCGAAGGCGCCAGCGTCGGCAACAAGGCCGGCCACACCGTGTTCCATAAGCCGGCCGCGAACGGCGGGTCGACGAAGGCCAGGTCGAAGCCCGGCGCACCCTCGCCGGCGCGCGGCTGCGCCGCCAGCCAGGCCAGGGCGTCGGCCTGGGCCACGCTGGCGGCCTCGCC
>NZ_JBPKJP010000193.1:0-2273 GCF_051217035.1 Lysobacter sp. 1R34A | reverse complement strand
CCGCGCCGGCGCCGCAAGCGCCCAGCTCGGCCGGAAAGCCGGCGGCGCCCCGTTCAGCCGTGGCCGAGGCGCCCGCGCGGCCGGCCGGCAACCGTCAGTAAGGACCGTACCCCCGGGTTAGCACTAGCTGGTTTCACATTCGGATCATCGATTAAATCCAAGATCGGCTACATGCACCCTGAGTCCGGCCGATCGCAGTTCCCGCATTCAGTTTCAGTGCCATCCGTAGTTCCACGCTAATCAGCGGCCTGAGCCGCTTCCTGCAGGAGAGACGTCAATGAGCAACACGATCAATCCCGGCGCCGACGCCGGTGGCCTGGTGACCACCTTCATCGCTGCGGCCAACAACAACAACAACGGCACCCGCAATGGCGGCGGCGGCGCGACCGCGGCCAGCGGTGGCGGCGGCAGCGGCGGCAGCTGGTACGAGGCGCTGTCGCGCGCCTGGGGCCAGACCCTCGACGCCCAGGCCTCGCGCATCACCGAGCTGTCCGGCTCGATCGGCGGCGGCGGCGACCAGCCCTCGAACATGGTCGCGCTGACCGCCGAGAGCCTGCGCATGCAGTTCGTCTCCAACAGCGCCGCGACCTCGCAGAACAGCGTCGGCGAAGCGCTGAACGCGCTGGCCAGGAAGTAATCGCGACGGCGGCGCGACGTCCGCCGCCGTTCCGAACCGTCGTCCGTCCGGATCGCAAGGTCCGGGCGGCCGCGGGTCCGGGACGAGCGGGCGCGCCCCGGCATCGCCGTGCACCGCACGGTGCTGCGTCGCGCAGGCGTCGCGTAGATTCATGGGTAGATTCATCCGAGCAGTTTCTTAAACGGACTTCACCTTTCGGGAGAAAGGGCAATGATCGAAGCCATTTCAGTCGCGGCCGAAGCCGCACAGCCGGCCGCCGCATCGCCGGCGCAATCGCCGCAGGCCTCGGCCTACGACGTCCGCGAGTTCGCGGCGGCGTTCGACCGCGGCGCCTCGCCGGCGGCGCAGGGTGGCGGCACCGCCCAGGCCGGCGCCACCGCGGCCAGCGAACCCTCGCAAGGCACGCGTGCGGTCCTCGCCGCGCTCGACAATCTCAACGGCGGCGCCGACAAGATCGACGCGGCGTCCAAGACCATGTCGGCCAATTCCGCCGACCTGACGCCGGGCGAGATGATCCAGATGACCATGCGCTGTCACGAGTTCATGTTCACCTCGCAATTGACCTCGAACGTCGCCAACCGCACCTCGGACGGCGTCCAGCAATTGTTCCGTCAGCAGTCGTAATTCCAAAATCGGGGGAATGCATGGGTAGGGCGTCAGGCTTCAACGCGGTACGAGTCATGGCAGCCCTGCTGGCTTGCCTGCTGATCGTCGGCTGCACACGCACCACGCTGTACAGCCAGCTCGACGAGCAACAGGCCAACGAACTGATGGCGGCTCTGCTGGATGCCGGTATTCCGGCGGAAAAGGATCCATCGGCGAGCAAGACCGGTTGGGAAGTGATGGTCAACCGCGGCGACATCCCCTACGCGATGCAGGTGCTGAACTCGCGCGGCTTGCCGCGCGCGCAGTACCGCTCGCTCGGCGAGGTGTTCAAGAAGGAAGGCTTCGCCTCGTCGGCGCTGGAGGAAAAGGCGCGCTATCTGTACGGCCTGTCGCAGGAGCTCTCGCGCACCTTGTCGCGCATCGACGGCGTGGTCGAGGCGCGCGTGCACATCGCCTTGCCCGACCGCGACCCGCTCGGCGGCAACGTGCAGGACTCCTCGGCTTCGGTCCTGGTGTTCGAGCGGCCGGGCCAGAGCCTGCGCGACCGCGAGACCGACATCAAGGTGTTCGTCAAGGACAGCGTCGAAGGCCTCGACGACGTCAACAAGGTCACGGTCAAGTTCTTCACCGTCACCGCGCCGCCGAAGGCGCATCAGGCCGGCGGCCCGTTTGCGGCGGTGCTCGGTTCGATCGACCTGACCGTGGTCATCATCGGCGCCGGCGTGCTGGTGCTGCTGGCGATCGTGGCGTTCTTCTTCGGCCGCCTGCGCTCGCGCTTCCTGCCGGCCCCGGCCGCCGCGCCGGCGTCCAACGCCCGCAGCGGGGTCTGGAACGGATGAGCGCGTCGATGGCGCTGCGGACGATCCTCACCGAGGTCGATCCGAGCTGGCACGGTGCCGGGACCGACACGATCGATCCCGAACTGCTCGTGTCGGCGCGCCAGAGTCCGCTGGGACGCCGTCTGCTCGCGCGTTGGCTCGCCGCCGACGCGCCGGCCCTCCTCGCGCCGCAGCCCGCCGAGGGCTTCGGC
>NZ_JBPKJP010000192.1:0-2401 GCF_051217035.1 Lysobacter sp. 1R34A | reverse complement strand
CCGGGGCCGCATTGCGGCGCAGCGGCGGGCCCGGATCGGCGGCCTGCGCGACCAGGGCATCGCCGCGCTGCCGAAGTTCGGCGGCATCGACGTCGCGCGCGGGCATCTGGCGACCCTGCTGCGGATCGCCCCGGCCGGCGACCCGGCCGCGGTCGAACTGCGCGAGCGGATCGAGCTGGCGACCCATTACGGCCTGTTCCGGCCCGGCCAGGTGTTCACCGATGCGATGAACCTGGGCGGGCGCGGGCCGGCGATGGTGGTGATCCCGCACGGTGCGTTCCGGATGGGCGCCGAGCCCAGCGAAGCCGGGTCGAGCGACGCCGAGCGGCCGACCCGCAACATCCGCTTCGAGCGCGGCATCGCGATGTCGCGCTACGAGATCACCGTCGGCGAGTTCCGCCGTTTCATGAATTCGACCAAGCATCGCGCGCGCGCGGCGCGGCGCGGCTATTCCACCGCCTATGACGAACGCAGCGGCAACCTGGTGCGGCGCGGCGGGGTCGACTGGCGCTCGGACTACGCCGGCAACCCGGCCGCCGACAACCTGCCGGTGGTGCACGTCAGCGCCAAGGACGCGGTCGCCTATGTCGAGTGGCTGTCGGCGATCACCGGCCAGCGCTACCGGCTGCCGAGCGAGGCCGAGTTCGAATACGCGCTGCGCGCCGGCACCCAGGGCGCCTATCCCTGGGGCGAGGGTTCGCCGCCGGCGCGGGTCGGCAACCTCACCGGCAGCCTCGACGCCTCGCCGAGCCGGCGCCACTGGCGCAACGCCTTCCAGGGCTACGGCGACGGCGCCTGGGGGCCGATGCCGGTCGGCAGCTACGCGCCCAATGCATTCGGTCTTCACGACATGGCCGGCAATGTCAGCGAATGGGTGGCCGACTGCTGGCACGACAACTACCGGCGGGCCCCGCGCGACGGCGCGGCCTGGTTCAACCCGGGCTGCCGCACGCGGGTGTTGCGCGGCGGTTCCTGGTCGAGCTCGCCGGCGCAGTCGCGCGCGGCGTGGCGGCAGGGCACCAGCGCGGACACCACCAACGGGCGGCTCGGGTTTCGGGTCGTGCGGGAAATTTGAGTTCGATGGTTCGAGCGGCGCGGACCCGCGACTGGGTTCATGATGGAATCGCGCCGCGCGCAGGACGCAGGCGGGCAGGGTGGCTGCAGGCTTCGGCCGCGGCCGGCAATCAACGGATCGGGCCTGGGCCCGTGGCAGCGGGAGTGTGGAAATGAGGATCGATCCCATGGGTGGCGCGAGTCGCGCGCAAGGCCGGCGCGGCTTCGGCGGGTTCCGTTGGTGGATCCTGGTGCTGTTCGCGATCTACGCCGCATGGTCGTGGTTCGGCAGCGCCCAGACCGACCCCTACACCGGCGAGAAGGCCCATTACGGCGCCAGCGCCAACGAAGAAGTGCAGCTCGGCGCGCAGGCGTTCCAGCAGGTGTTGGGCGACGCCAACGCGCAGCGCGCGCTGCTGCCGGCCAACGCGCCGCAGACCCAGGACGTGCGCGAGATCGCCCAGCGCCTGATCGAGAAGGTGCCTCAGGTGACCGAGGCGCTGGCCACGGCCAACGGCCAGGCCGCGCCGACCGACTACCGCAATTTCCAGTGGGACGTGGCGGTGATCAACTCGCAGGACGCCAACGCGTTCTGCCTGCCCGGCGGCAAGATGGCGGTCTATACCGGCCTGTTGCCGGTGACCCAGAACGACGACGCGCTGGCGGTGGTGATGGGCCATGAGATCGCGCATGCGCTGTTGCGCCACGGCTCGCAGCGCATGGCCCAGCAGAAGCTGGTGCAGATGGGCCAGATCGCCGCGGGCATGGCGGTCGGCGGCATGGACCCGCAACAGCAGCAGATGGTGATGGGTGCGCTCGGCGCAGGCGCGCAGTACGGGCTGGTGTTGCCGTACGGCCGCAACCACGAGACCCAGGCCGACCAGGTCGGCTTGATGCTGGCCGCGGCCGCCTGCTACGACCCGCGCCAGGCGATCCCGTTATGGGAGCGCATGTCCCAGCTCGGCGGAGGCCAGCGCCCGGCGGAGTTCGCATCGACCCATCCGGACCCGGCCAACCGCATCCAGACCCTGCAGGGCTTGATGCCGAAGGCCCTGCAGTTCTACCAGGCCAACTGCGCGAGCCGGCCGTTGCGTTGAGGCGAGGGCGAGGGGCCAGAACAAGAAGCAGGGACAACACCAACAGCAAATCCCGTGGCGCCTTCAACAAAGGAGGACCAGCCAAGCGGTGGGAAGGTGTCGAGGTCGTCGCGAGAAACAAAAAAACCGCCGAGAGGCGGTTTTTTTGTTGCAACCTGAGCCTGGGGTCTTAGCCTTTTCCCGAGTCCCGAGTCCCGAGTCCCGAGTCCCGAGTCCCGAGTCCCGAGTCCCGAGTCCCGAGTCCCGAGTCC
>NZ_JBPKJP010000191.1:0-2411 GCF_051217035.1 Lysobacter sp. 1R34A | reverse complement strand
CGCCATCGCGGCGGCCTTCGCTGCGCGGGCCGCGGCCGGAACCGGAACCAGAGCCGGAACCGCTGCGGCTGCCGCTACGGCCGCCGGGCCCGCCGCCACGGCGCTGTTCGTCGGCGGCGCGCTGCTCGCGCGCTTCCTTGAAGATCGAACCGATGCTCTCGTTCTCCTCGCCTTCCTCGCCCGCCGGGATCTCGCGCGGCGTGCGCGGCAGCGCGATCAACAATTCGGCGTCGACCGGCGCGATCGGCAGCTTCTGTTCGATGTAGGCCTCGATGTCGGGCAGGCTCATCGCGTAGCGTTCGCAGGCGAAGCTGATCGCGTCGCCCTCGGCGCCCAGGCGCGCGGTGCGGCCGATGCGGTGGACGTAGTCCTCGGCATCGAACGGCAGGTCGTAGTTGTAGACGTGGCTGACGCCGTCGATGTGCAGGCCGCGCGCGGCGACGTCGGTGGCGACCAGGATTTCGAGCTGGCCCTTCTGGAACTTGTTGAGCAGCGACTCGCGCTTCTTCTGCGGCACGTCGCCCGACAGCACGCCCACGCGGTAGCCGCCGCGTTCGAGCGAACGCGCGACGCGCTCGACCCAGGCCTTGGTGTTGACGAACACCATCGTCCGCGCGCCTTCGCTGCGCGACAACAGGCCCAGCAACAACGGCACTTTCTCTTCGTCGGCCGGAAAATAGACCTTCTGGCGGACCTTGGCGGCGGTGATGAACTCGGTTTCGACGACGACCTTCTCGGGCTCGTTCATGTGCTCGTAGGCCAGCTCGAGCACGCGGTGGCTCAAGGTCGCCGAGAACAGCAGAGTCTGGCGCTCGGTGCGGATCGGCATGCGCCGCAGCAGGAAGCGGATGTCCTTGATGAAGCCCAGGTCGAACATGCGGTCGGCTTCGTCGAGCACGCAGATCTCGCAGGCGTGCAGCGACACGACCTTGTGCTGTTTGACGTAGTCGATCAGGCGGCCGGGGGTGGCGATGATGACGTCGGCGCCCTTCTGCAGCAGCTCGCGCTGCTTGTCGTAGTCGACCCCGCCGTAGACCAGGGCGAACTTCAGGCCCAGGTCGGAGCCGAACTTGACCGCGTCCTTGTGGATCTGGATCGCCAGCTCGCGGGTCGGCGCCAGGATCAGCGCGCGCGGGTCTTCGGGCTTGCGCTCGGCCAGGGCCGGGCGGGTCAGCAGGCGGTTGATCACCGCGACCAGGAAGGCCAGGGTCTTGCCGGTGCCGGTCTGGGCCTGGCCGGCGACGTCGCGCCCGGTCAGCGCCAGCGGCAGGGTCAGCGCCTGGATCGGCGTGCAGCGCGAAAACCCGGCGGCCTCGAGGCCGGCCAACAGGCTCGGGTGCAGGTCGAACGAGGAAAAGGTGATATCGGTTAAAGGCTTGTCGCTCATGCTTCTCAGAGATCCGCGCGCACTGGGCGCAGTTGGTGGTCGCTTGCGTGGGTGGCGTCGGCGAAGCAGACTGCCGGGGCCGAGCCGGCGCCCGAGTTGAACTCTGAAGGCAGGCTCGAGGAGACCGTGGCGCAGCCCTTGAAGGTGCCGCGAAACGCCCCAGTTTAGCGTAAGCCCCCGCCCGGCATGGCCCGCCCGGGGTTCCGTTCAAGAATAGCCCGTTCCGTACGGGCGAGTACCCCCGCAGGAGACCCCCGTGAGCGAAAAAGTTCTGCATGCTGGCGATTCCGACTTCGACGCCACCGTGCTGCAGTCGTCCGAACCCGTCCTCGTCGATTTCTGGGCCCCCTGGTGCGGCCCGTGCAAGGCCATCGGCCCGATCGTCGAACAGCTCGCCGACCAGTACGAAGGCAAGGCCAAGGTGGTCAAGGTCGACGTCCAGGAATTCCCGGCGCTGGGCGTTCGCTACAACGTGCGCAGCATCCCCATGTTGTTGATGTTCAAGGACGGCCAGGTCCATTCGAGCCAGCTCGGCGCGCCGCCGAACATCAAGTCGCTGCTGACCCAGATGATCGACAAGGCCATCTGAGGCTTCCTGTCGTGTGAAGCCGCCTCGCTTACGCCCGCCCCCGCGCGGGCGCAAGCGCTCCGGGCCTTGCCCGGCAACGTGAACGGCCCGGCTCGGGAAGCTTGCCGCCACGCGGCAGCAGTGCTAGTTTCGCAACACCCGGCGTCGGACCTCGCGTCCCACCCGCCGCACCCCGTCTGATACCCATCTATCAACCCACGTCCCTGACGTCCCGCTCGCCCGATGCGAGCGCTCGCCGCTTAGCGAGGAACCTCCGCTTGTCCGATAAGACCCCCGACGCTGGCGACATCGCCGAAAAGCGCGTGCGCAAGCCGCGCGTCAGCAAAGCCGCCGAGTCCGCTCCGGCCGTCGCCAGCGATGCCAGCCCCCTGATTCCTGCGGCGCCGCCCGCCGCGCCGCCTTCGGCAGCGCCGGCTCCGGCTGCCGCCGCGCCCC
>NZ_JBPKJP010000190.1:0-2544 GCF_051217035.1 Lysobacter sp. 1R34A | reverse complement strand
CCGGTCGGCGCCGCCAGCGCGATTCGCGGCGGCGGCGCGCCGTCGAGCCGCGCCTGCGCGATCAGCAACAGCAGCAGGCGTGCGATGGTCGTGGTCTTGCCGGTGCCGGGGCCGCCGGTGGCGAGCAGCAGCGATTGCAGCAAGGCCACCGCGGCCGCGCGCGCCTGGCGGTCGTCGTCGCGCGCCTGCGGAAACAGTGCGGCGAACAACGGCGTCAGCGCGGCCAGATCGGGTGCCGGCGGCGCCGATCCGGCGATCCGGCGCAGGCCGGCGGCAAGCCGGCGTTCGTATTCGCGATAACGCCGCAGGTACAGCAGGCCGCGTTCCAGCACCAGGGGCGCATCGCGATGCGCCGGCGCGCCGTCGGCCGGCGTGGCGATCCAGCGCGAATCGCGCAACGACGCCAACCATTCCTCGGCCGGCGGCCAGTCGATCGCCGCATCGCTCAACAGCCACGGCCGCGACGGATCGAAGGCGGCATGACCGTGGGCGATCGCCTGCGAGGCCAACGCGGCCGCGGCCAGCACCGTATCGGGCGTGTCCCGGTCGAGCCGGCGCAACGCCTGCGCCAGCGCGTGGTCGATCGTGCGCAGGGCGCCTTCGCGGTACAGCGTGTCGAGCAGGCTCATGCCGCGCCTCCGCGCCCGGCGAACAAGGCATCGACCGCATCGACCAGGGCGCGCGACGGCTGGTGCGCGTACACCCCGGCGGCCGGATCTTCAGGATCGAGGCCGCGGCAGAACAGATAGCGCACGCCGCCGAAATCGCGCGCGTAGTCGTAGCCCTCGCCGAGGCGGAAGCGCAGCCAGCGGTGCAAGGCGATGGTGTAGATCAGCGATTGCAGGGTGTACTCGCTTTCGTCCATGGCGCGCTCGACGTGCGCGGCGTCGTAGGCCGGCAGCCGGTTGGTCTTGTAGTCGAGCACGTAATAGCGGCCGTCGTGGACGTAAACCAGGTCGATCTTGCCGGTCATCAGGCCCTCGAGCCGGCGCCGCAATCCGAAGGCATGACGTTCGCGCAACCAGCCGTGCGCATGCATCGCCTCGAGCAGGGCGTCGGTCGGCGCCGATTCGAGCGCGAAATGGAACTCCATTTCGGCACGTCGCTCGCGCTCGGGCACCTCGCACAGGCGCGCGCCCTCGGGCAGCGCCGCGGTCAGGGTCCGGCCGACCAGCGAAGCCAGCACCGGCAACCCTTCGTCGAGGTCGGCCTCGGTATAGCCCTCGGCGCGCAGGGCCGAGGCCAGCACCTCGCCCTCGCCCGGCGGCTCGGCCTGGTCCGGCGTCCATCCGCGCCAGGCGCCGAAGTCGACCCGTTCGAGCGCGTCGTGGACGACATTGCCGAAGCGGCTGCCGGAGAAGCGCGCATCGGCCGGAGTCAGCAGGGCCGGCGTGGTCTCCGGTTCGTCCTCGGCGCCGCGTTCGTCCATGGCCACCAGCGGCGCATCGCCGCCGCTGTCCTCGTTGGTGAGCTGGGTGAAGCTGTACACCCACCAGTCGCGCGCCGGATTGCGGCGGGCGACCCGCGCCGGCGGCACTGCACCGGTCGCGGCCGTCAGCAGCGGCGCCGGCGCGGCTTCGAGCGCGCCGTCGTCGACGACGATGGCGTCGGCCTGGCCGGCGGCCAGCGCCTCCGGGTCGGCGACCATCGCCCGCAACGGCGAGGCCGCAGCCAGGTACAAGGGCCCGCTCGCCAGCCACAGCGCATGGCGCGCGCGGGTCAGGCCGACATACAGCAGGCGCGCGTCTTCCGATCGCGCTTCGAGCGCGGCGCGTTCGAGCGCGCTGTCCCAGTCGGGCGCGTGCGGGTCGACCACTTCGGTCTGCAACTGCAGCACGCGGCCGAGTTCCGGGTCGGGGTATTCGCACAAGCGCCCACCGCGGGGCTCGCGGCCGATCGCGATGAACGGCAGGAACACCAGGCCGAACTCCAGGCCCTTGCTCTTGTGCAGGGTCAGGATCTGCACCCGGCGCGCGTCCGATTCCAGGCGCAGCTGCTGTTTCTCGTCGCTGTCGTCGGCCTCGGCGATGCGCAGGCGCAGCCAGTCGCGCAGGCCGTGCAGGCCGAGCGAGCGGGTATCGGCTTCCTGCAGGGTTTCGCCGAGCTGCATCAGGTTGGTCAGGCGGCGCTCGCCGTCGGCCAGGGTCAGCAGGCGCGGCGCCTGTTCGGCGCACAGGTCGGCGATCAAGGCCAGGGGCCCGTGCCGCTGCCAGCGCTCGCGCCAGCCCAGCGCACGCAACTGCCAGTCGCGCTGCCAGGGCTCGTCCTCGGACAGCCGCGCGATCGCGCTGGCGTCGAGGCCGATCAGCGCGGTCGCGAGCGCGGCGCGCAGGCGGCCGCCGTCGCCGGGGTGCAGCAAGGCATCGAACAGGCTCAACACGTCCAGCGCCTGTTCGGTCGCGAACAGGCTGCGCCGCCCCGCCGCGACCGCCGGAATGCCGGCGGCGATCAAGGCCTGCTGGATCCGCGCGGCTTCGTCGTGGCTGCGCACCAGCACGGCGATGTCGGCCGGCTGCACCGGCCGCCCGGCGATGCTGGCGCGGC
>NZ_JBPKJP010000189.1:0-2616 GCF_051217035.1 Lysobacter sp. 1R34A | reverse complement strand
GGCCGCGCGTGCGCCGGCCAATCGCGCGCCGTCCACCGCCCCGACCGCGCCCGCCGCCGGAGACGACCGATGACCCGCGCCCGCCATCACTGGGTGCTGCCGGTCAGTCTGATCGCCGCACTGACCCTGAGCCTGCTGCCCTTGCCGCAGCTGCTGCTGCCGCTGCGGCCGTACTGGCTCGGCCTGGTCCTGGCCTACTGGGTGATCGAAGATCCCGATCGGGTGGGCCTCGGTTTCGCCTTCCTGGTCGGTCTGGCCGGCGATCTGGTCTCGGACGGCCTGCTCGGCGAACAGGCCCTGCGACTGGTGGTGATGGCCTTCATCCTGCAGCGCTTCCGCGCGCGGCTGCGGTTCTTCCCGCTGTCGCAGCAAGCCCTAGCGGTCGGCGGCCTGATGCTCAACGACCGCATCGTCAGCTCGGCGATCCACGTGGTCCTGCGCGAGCCGGCGCTGCCGACGGCGTTCTGGCTGTCGCCGCTGGCCGGCATGCTGCTGTGGCCGCTGATCTTCTTGCTGCTCGACGCCCTGCGTCTGGGCAGTTGGCGGAGGCGTTGATGGGCCCGCGCCGCAGCCCGATCAAGAAACGCGTGCTCAAGAACGCCGCGGCCGAGGCGGATCAGTTCCGCGCCCGCGCCGCGATCGCCTTCGCCTTCGTCCTGCTCGGGGTGATCGGCCTGGGCTTCTGGTACTTCCGCCTGCAGGTCTGGCAGCACGACGACTACGCCATGCGCTCGGAGGCCAACCGGGTCAAGCTGCGCCCGGTGGTGCCGGGGCGCGGGCTGATCTACGACCGTCAGGGCCGGATTCTCGCCGACAACGTGCCCGCGTTCCGGATCGAAGTCACTCCCAGCGAAGCCGGCGACAGCAAGGTCTGGCTGCCGCAGCTGGCCCAGGTCGTTGCGCTGACGCCCGAGGAAATCGCGCGCTTCGAGAGCGAGCGCAAGGCCACCCGCGGCTTCAAGCCGATCGTGCTGAAGATGCGGGTCAGCGACGAAGAGGTCGCCGCGTTCGCGGTCGATCGCTGGCGCTTCCCCGGCGTCGAGCTGGTGTCCTACCTCAACCGCCGCTATCCCTACGGCGACTTGTTCGCGCACGTGATCGGCTATGTCGGGCGCATCGACACCAAGGACGAGGAGGCGATGGGCCAGAACGCCGGCGTGCTGACCCACACCGGCAAGACCGGCCTGGAGCGGTTCTACGACGAACAGTTGCGCGGCCAGATCGGCTACGAGCAGATCGAGACCAACGTCGACGGCCGGCCGATCCGCCAGGTCGGCTACGTCCCGGCCAAGCCCGGCGCCGACCTGCGCCTGAGCATCGACATGGACCTGCAGCAGGCCATGGTCACCGCCTTCGGCGACATGGACGGCTCGGCGGTCGCGGTCGACCCGCGCACCGGCGAGGTGCTGGCGATGGTCAGCCTGCCGAGCTACGACACCAATCTGTTCGTCAACGGCATTTCCAGCGCCGACTACAAGGCGCTGTCGGGCAACCCCTCGCGGCCGCAGTTCAACCGCAACGTGCTCGGCGGCGGCCCGCCGGGCTCGACCATGAAGCCCTTCGTCGCCCTGGCCGGCCTCGACAGCGGCCTGCGCCGCGCCGAAGACCGCACCCTGTCGACCGGCGAGTTCCACATTCCCGGGCAGAAGCGCGGCTATCGCGATTCGCACGGCGGCGGCCACGGCTGGGTCGACCTGCGCGAGTCGATCGCCCAGTCGGTCAACACCTACTACTACAAGCTCGCGCTGGAGATGGGCATCGCCCGCTTCGACGAGTACATGACCCGCTACGGTTTCGGCCAGAAGACCGGCATCGACCTGGCCGGCGAGAACGTCGGCATCCTCCCGTCGCCGCAGTGGAAGGCCAAGCGCAGCAAGGAAGGTTGGTACCCGGGCGAGACCGTCATCGCCGGCATCGGCCAGGGCTATTGGGTGGTGACCGCGCTGCAACTCGCGCGCGGCACCGCGGCGATCGCCAACGGCGGCCGCCTGCAGCAACTGCACCTGGTGCGCGAGAGCCGCACCGGCTACGAAGCGCCGTGGCTGCCCAAGCAGGTCGCCGCGCCGACCCTGATCACCGACAACCCCGCGCATCTGCGCGCGGTGCAGGAAGGCATGATCTCGACCATCCATGGCGCGCGCGGCACCGCGCGGGTGATGGAACGCGGCGCACCGTACCGCATGGCCGGCAAGACCGGCACCGCGCAGAAGATCAGCCGCAAGGGCAACGTCAGCATGAATCCGCATTCGCTGCCGCTGCACCTGCGCCATCAGGCCTTGTTCGTCGGCTATGCGCCGGCCGAAAACCCGACCATCGCGGTCGCGGTGGTGGTCGAGCACGGCGGCTACGGCGGCAGCACCGCCGCGCCGATCGCGCGCAAGATCTTCGACGCCTGGCTGCTCGGCAAGATGCCCGAGCCCTTGCCGGGCAAGAACGACGCGCCGACGGTGCCGAAGCTGGCCGCGGCCGATGCCGCGCCGCCGGCCGAACCGGCGGCGGCCGCGGAGAGCGAATCCAGGATCGTGCCGGTCGCGGTCAACGGCGCCTGGGCCGAAAGCGTGGCCGCGGCGAACGCGGTGGTGGCCGCGCAGCCGGGTCGCGCGCCGCAGGTGCTCG
>NZ_JBPKJP010000188.1:0-2642 GCF_051217035.1 Lysobacter sp. 1R34A | reverse complement strand
ATACGCGACCAGGTCGCCAGAAGCCCGCGCAGCGATGCGCGGGCTTTTTCTTGGCGCCAGCCGCGTTACGGGGCCGGGCGGAAGCGCGATCCGCGCCAACGGCCAAGCCCCCGAGCACGACGGCTTGCACGGCAGCAACGTCGTCACCCTGCTCGGCAGCCTCAACCCGGTCGATGATCTGTGGCTGGCCGGCGCGCGCAGCGCGTTTCCCGCGTTCGGCGCTTTGCCCGGGCCGCGCACCGCGCTGCTGCTCGGCGGCCCGAGCGCGCACGCGAAGTTCGACCAGGCCGCGTTCGACGTGCTGGCGACACAGTTGCAGACCCTGCTCGAACGCGAGTCCGGCAGCCTGTTGGCGACCACCTCGCGGCGCACCCCGGTCGAGATCCGCGCGCGCCTGCGCCAGCGCCTGGCGCGGTTGCCGCGGGTGTCCTGGTACGAACCCGGCGAGGGCGCCAACCCCTACCCGGGCCTGCTCGGCTGGGCCGACCGCATCGTCTGCACCGCCGACTCGGTCAACATGCTTTCGGAAGCGGCGGCCACCCGGGCACCGGTGTTCGCCTTCGGCATCGAGCGGGTCGACGGCCGGCCCGGCCGTTTCGTCGACAGCCTGCTCAGCCTCGGCCGGGTGCGCCCCTTCGATCAGCGCTTGTCGGCCTATCCGGTGACGCCGCTGCGCGAAACAGCCCGGGTCGCGCAGGAAGTCCGCCGCCGCCTGGGCTTGGGCGACTGAGCCTGCGGCCGGCGGCCGCTCCTAGCGGGCTTGGCGGGGTTGGCGAAGCTGCCGATGAAATGCAGCTCGTTGTAGCGCCGGCCGGGCTGCGCTTCGTGAAACACGGCGTGGTCGTAGAAATACAAGGCATTGCCTTCGACCACGCCGAGCGCATGGCAGCGCGCCAGAATCGCGCGCTCGGCCTGAGGCGTATGCGTGCCGACTTCCAGCACCAGGGTTTCCACCGGCACGACCCGCAGCCCGGCGGTGACATGGGCGATGAAGAAATCCTCGTCCAGGAAGTCGCAACCGAAGTCGCGATGCGCCGGGCAACCCGAGCCGCTCGCTTCCATGCCGTCGAGATAGCGCTCGAACGCCTGCGGCGACTGGGTGGTCGTGCCCATCCACACCGAGATCATGCCGCGCGCGCTGTCGTCGATCATCGCCGCGCGCCGCTCGTGGCGCCCTGCCGACCGCGCCGGCTCATGACGGCTGGCCCAGGCCGTGCGCGCGCAGCGCCGACGAGATAGCGGCGCGCGAAGCGGCGATCGCCTCGGTCTCGACCACCCGGCGCGGGCGCCGGTCGAGCGTGCATTCCAGCCCCGCCGCCAGCAAGGTCGTGTGCGCGACGCGCAGCGAAGCGGCCTGGGTGTCGTCGAAGGCGCCGCACCGGCGCGCCGCCTCGATCAGGCCGGCCGAGTCGCGCGGCGACAGCAGCGCGCGCTCGCGCACCGAATCGCGCAGCACCAGGTACTGCAGCAGGAATTCCAGATCGACCAGGCCGCCCTCGCCCTGCTTGAGGTCGAAATAGGCGGCGTCGCTGCGGTCGAGTTCGGCGCGCATCTTCACCCGCATCCTGGCGATGTCGTCGCGCAGCTTGGCGCCGTCGCGCTCGCGCGCCAGGGTGCGCTCGCGCACCGCCTCGAAACGTTCGTGCAGGCCGGCGTCGCCGGCGACGAAGCGCGCGCGCACCAGGGCCTGATGCTCCCAGGTCCAGGCGCGTTCGTACTGGTATTCGCTGAAGCTCGCCAGAGACGACACCAACAGGCCCTTGGCGCCGTCCGGGCGCAAGCGCACGTCGACGTCGAACAAGCGCCCGGCCGCGGTGACCGCGCCGAGCAGGGCGACGATCTTCTGCGCCAGCCGTGCGAACCAGCGCCCGGCATCGAGCGGACGCGCTCCATCGGACTGGGCGCCGCCTTCGATCGCCGGCGCGTCGTAAAGAAACACCAGGTCGAGATCGGAACCGAAACCGAGTTCCTCGCCGCCGAGGCTGCCGTAGCCGAGCACGGCGAAGCGCGCACCGGGCACGCGGCCGTGCGCGCTGGCTACCTCTTGCTCGGCCAGGGCGAGAATGCGCATGACCACGCCGTCGGCGAGCCAGGCGAGCTGGCGCGCGCTCTGCTCGGCCGACTGGCGGCCGTCGCGCAAGGCCATCGCGATGCGGAAGCTCAGCGACTGGCGCACCTCGTTGAGCGCCTGCAGAGTCGCCTCGGCATCGTCGCCGCCGCCGACCTCGGCGCTGGCCGCCTGCAGTTCCTCGCGTCCCGGCAGCGGGCCGACCACGCGCGCGTCCAGCAATTCGTCGAGCAACAGCGGGTGCGACGCCAGGCGTTCGGCCAACAAGGCGCTGCGCGACACCGCCTCGACCAGCCGCGACAACGCCGCCGGCTGTTCGTCGAGCAAGGCCAGGTAGGCGCTGCGGCGCAGGACGTTGTGCAGCAGCGCGAGCAGGCGCTTGAGCGCGAGCATCGGCTGCGAGGAGGTCGCCGCGCCCTGCAACAGCGCCGGCAACACCCGGTCCAACCGCGTGCGCGCCGCATCCGACAGGCCGCGCACGCCGGGGCTGCGGGCGAAGTCGCGCAAGGCGCCGTCGGCCTCGGCGGCCGCATCGAAACCGGCCTCGGCCAGGGTCTCGGCCTCGCCCGACTCG
>NZ_JBPKJP010000187.1:0-2702 GCF_051217035.1 Lysobacter sp. 1R34A | reverse complement strand
CTCGCGGTCGCCAGCGGCCTCGCCGCCGGGGTCGACACCGCCGCCCACCGCGCCGCGCTCGACGCCGACGGGGTTACCCTGGCGGTGCTCGGCACCGGCCCCGATGTCGCCTACCCGCGCAACAACGCCGACCTGCATGCGCGCATCGCCGCCGAAGGCGCGCTGATCAGCGAACACCTGCCCGGCACCCAGGCCCGGCCCGAGCACTTCCCGAGCCGCAACCGGATCCTCGCCGGGCTCAGCCTCGGCACCCTGGTGATCGAGGCGGCCGAACGGTCCGGCGCGTTGATCACCGCGCGCCTGGCCAGCGAATGCGGGCGCGAGGTGTTCGCCGTGCCCGGTTCGATCCACAACCCGCTGGCGCGCGGCTGCCACCGGCTGATCCGCGAAGGCGCCGGCCTGGTCGAAAGCGCGGGCGAAGTCGCCGCCGCCCTGGCCCCGCTCGCGGCCGAGCTGGCCGACGACTTGCGCCGCCGCCTGGGCATCCCCATCTCTGCCAGCCACGCGGCCGTCATGGAGGGCGATCACGATGGCGACGACCCGTCCCAGGGAGTTAACGGCCGCCCGGATTTCACCGATCCCGACTACCAGTCCTTGTGGGACGCCCTCGGCCACGACCCAACCGGTATGGATCGGTTGGTCGAACGCACTGGATTGACGACCGCGGAACTGTCCTCCATGCTGCTGGTCATGGAGCTTGAGGGTCGCGTCGCGGCGCAGCACGGCCGTTATTTCCGCAACCGCTGAACCACGCCATCGCCGTGCGGTCCGACTCAAGACAGGTCGGCCGCCCGACGGTCAATCAGCAACTCCTACTCACCGCGCCGCATGCGGCGCAGGCCGAGGGAAATGAAAGAGAGCATCCTGGACGTCCTGCTGTACCTTTTCGAGCATTACTTCACTGAAGATGCGGACCTTGTCCGCGACCGCGATTCGCTCCGCAGCGGCCCCCTGTTCGACGAGCTGGGCCAGGCCGGGTTCAGTCCCGCAGAGATCA
This sequence comes from Lysobacter sp. 1R34A, assembly GCF_051217035.1. NCBI lineage: Bacteria > Pseudomonadati > Pseudomonadota > Gammaproteobacteria > Lysobacterales > Lysobacteraceae > Lysobacter > Lysobacter sp. 1R34A. Next base: position 1,705 of record NZ_JBPKJP010000187.1, on the reverse strand, counting down.
ACAAGGCGTTCGAGTGGCTCGATGCACTGGCCTTGCAGCGTCCGGCCGTCAGCCCGCCGCGCACCGGCGGCCCGACCCGGGTCTATTTCGGCCCCGAACTCGACAAGCTCGACGTCGAATGCCGCGGCTTCCTGTTGTTCCTGGAGCAGCACGGGATCCTCGACGCCGGCCAGCGCGAGCTCGTGCTCGACCGGGCCATGGCGCTGGACCAGGACGAACTCGACCTGGACGACCTGAAATGGGTCGTGTTGATGGTCCTGTTCAACCAGCCCGGCTCCGAGGCGGCCTACGCCTGGATGGAAACCCAGATGTTCGCCGACGAACCCGAGCCGGTGCACTAAACCGGCTCCGCGTCGCCGCGATGGCGACGCCCCCAGGCCGCGGCCCCGGCTGCGGCGCGAGCCGCCATCGCCGCTCGCCGACGCTTCTCCGGGTCGATCCGAAGGCCGAACGCCGGCCGGCATGCTAGTTTCTTGCGTCCACCGTGCGCCTGGGGCGGCCGCGGCGGCATAGCCACGTCCGGCCGACGGCCCCCTCGCGGGGGCCGGCACGCCGGCGGCTCACTCACAAGGACGATCGCGAGATCAGGGGGACAGCATGACCAATTGGTATTACCACGACGCAGCCCAGGGCCGTGTCGGCCCGATCGACGCCGACGCCGTGCGCGGCCACTACCGCGAGGGCCGCATCCAGCGCGATACCTTGCTGTGGCGCGAAGGCCTGCGCGAATGGCAGCCGCTCGAGCGCCTGTCGGGCGAACTCGGCCTGGACGAGGACCTGCTGTCGTCGGCGCCGAGGCCGGTGGCGCCGCCGCCGTTGCCGCCGCAGACCCCGAGCGCGTCGGGCCCGCCGCCCTATTCCGAGCGCTCGGCCAACCCGGCCGATGCCGCCGCCGCGCACTTCAACCAGCGCCAGGCGCCGCCGCCGCGGCGCGGCCTGTCCGGCTGCGCGATCGTCGCGATCGTGCTGGCGGTGCTCGCGATCCCGATGATCGGCATCCTCGCCGCGATCGCCCTGCCGGCCTACCAGGACTACACGGTGCGGGCCAAGATCACCGAGGCGATCAACGGCTCCGGCCAGTACAAGCTCCAGGTCGTCGAGTACGTGGCCGCCAACGAACAATGCCCGGACAACGACAGCCAGGGCTTCCAGCCCGCGATCGCCTACGCCAGCCCGCGCGTGGCTTCGGTCAAGTTCGGCGAACTGGAAGGCTGCGGCATCGAAATCGAGCTACGCGGCATCGGCCGCAAGGCCGACGGCCAGAAGGTCTGGCTGGAGCTGGACCCCTCGAGCGGCGAGTGGACCTGCAGCTCGGAGATCGAAGACCGCTTGCTGCCGCAGAACTGCCGCGGCTGAGCGCCCCTCGCAACAACGAACCAGGACAGGACAGAGATTCGCGATGAGCCAGTGGTATTACAGCGACAACGATCGCAACCGGCATGGACCGCTCGAGGGCGCCGACATGGCCGCCCTCCACCACGGCGGCGAGCTGGGCCCGGACACTCTGGTCTGGCGCGACGGCCTGGCGCAGTGGCGGCCCTGGCGCGAACTCGCCCATGAGCTGGTCGCCGAGCCCGGCTTCGCGGCCGAAGAGCGCCCGCAAGAGGTTGAGGCCGGCGCCGCGGCGATCGCGGCCGAGCACCCGGCGGTCCGCAGCGAGACCCAGCCCGAGCCCGAGCCCGAGCCCGAGCCCGAGGCCGCGGCC
>NZ_JBPKJP010000186.1:0-2746 GCF_051217035.1 Lysobacter sp. 1R34A | reverse complement strand
CGCGTCGATCGCGGGCTGGGCCGGGTTCGGCGCCGGCGGCGTGGTCGGCGGCGGGTTCGCCGGCGGCGGCGTCGGGCGTACCGCTTCGCCGCCGCCTCCACCGCCACCGCAGGCGCTCAGGATGGCCAGGCTCAGCGCGCACAGCGCCAGCCGCGAACTGCTTCGCGCTGCCGGTCCGAATCGTTTCATGGCTCAGCTCCCCGTCGGGGACGGGCCCGCCGTTCGCACCCCTGCGACACGGCCGCGCGTCGTCTTCGTTTTAATCCAAGCCGCGCGCGACGACAATCGAAACCGCAGGTTTTCGCGCAGATTTCGCCGGGCGACTAGCCCCGGGGAACCATGGCCGCGGTTCCGCGAAAGGCTTCGTCGCCAAGCCGCGCACTCGCTCGATGTCGCGCCCCAATGGCGCGCGGCCTGCCCCGGCTTCGCGCACCGACCGGCCCTAACCGGTCCCGGCGCCCGCGCGGCGACCAGGCCGGAGGGCAAAAACCCGGAAAACCGCTTCACAGCGTTCAGCCGCCTGGCGGGTTCGTGCAGGGCGCGGCAAGGCCAATTGTTTGTTTTTCGTTAGCCAAGCCTCGGCGCCGGGCCCGCGGTGCTTCGGCCGGGACCGGCGATTTGCCGCGCTGCAGCATGGCGCCGCATAATCCGGCGGTTACCCGGCCCCGCGCCGGCCGCCTACGCCACAGTTTCTGGAGTTCCGCCATGAGCGATGTCGTCATCGTCGGTGCCAAGCGCACCGCCATCGGTTCCTTCCTCGGCCAGTTCACCGGCGTCCCGACCCCGACCCTGGGCAGCGCCGCGATCGCCGGTGCGCTCGAGCAGTCCGGCGTCGCCGCCGACCAGGTCGACGAAGTCATCATGGGCTGCGTGCTCCCGGCCGGCCTCGGCCAGGCCCCGGCGCGCCAGGCCGCGCTCAATGCCGGCCTGCCGACCTCGGCCGGCTGCACCACGATCAACAAGGTCTGCGGCTCGGGCATGAAGGCGATCATGCTGGCCCACGACCTGATCAAGGCCGGCTCGGCCAAGGTCGTCGTCGCCGGCGGCATGGAGTCGATGACCAATGCCCCGCACCTGCTCAACAACTCGCGCACCGGCATCCGCTACGGCAGCACCGAGATGCTCGACCACATGGCCTGGGACGGCCTGACCAACCCCTACGACGGCAAGGCCATGGGCGTGTTCGGCGACGCCGCCTGCGAGAAATACGGCCTGGATCGCGCGGCGATCGACGCCTATTCCGAGGAAAGCGTCAAGCGCGCCCAGGCCGCGCAGAGCGCCGGCCACTTCAAGGACGAGATCGTTCCGGTCACCGTCAAGGGCCGCAAGGGCGAGGTGGTGGTCGACAGCGACGAAGAGCCGGCCAAGATCGACGTCAGCAAGATCCCCGGCCTGCGCCCGGCCTTCGGCAAGGACGGCGTGCTGACCGCCGCGTCGTCCTCGAAGATCTCCGACGGCGCCGCCGCGACCGTGCTGATGTCGGCCGACGACGCGGCCGCGCGCGGGCTCGCGCCGCTGGCCCGGATCGTCGCCCACGCCGGCCATGCGCAGGCCCCGGAATGGTTCACCACCGCCCCGGTGAAAGCGATTTCAAACGTGCTCGAAAAGGCCGGCTGGACGGTCGCCGACGTCGACCTGTTCGAGGTCAACGAGGCCTTTTCCTGCGTCGCGATGGCGCCGATGAAGGACCTCGGCATCCCCCACGACAAGATCAACGTCCATGGCGGCGCGGTCGCCCTGGGCCACCCGATCGGCGCCAGCGGCGCCCGCCTGGTGGTCACCCTGATCAATGCCCTGCGCCTGCGCGGCGGCCGCCGCGGCGTCGCCTCGCTGTGCATCGGCGGCGGCGAAGCGACCGCAATTGCGATAGAGTTGCTCTAATTAGTTAAAAACGCGTTGCACAAAAAAAACCGGCAAGGCCGCTTGACACACGTCACCGGCTTGTCATCATGTTATCGGCGCGCAACTGCGCGTTGCCTAACTAAATCGACGAGGAATCCGAATCATGAATTTCAACAAGGCGCTGATCGCCCTGGCACTGGGCCTGGCCCTGGCCGCTTGCTCGAACCAGAAGCAGGCCGAAGAAGCTTCCGCCGACGCCGCTGCCGCTTCGACCGAAGCTCAGGCCGCTGCTGACACCGCCGCCGCTGCTGGCGACGCTGCCACCGCCGACGCCGCTGCCGCCAGCGCCGACGCCGCCGCCACCGCTGCCGACGCCGCTGCCACCTCGGCCGACGCCGCTGCCAACGCTGCGACCCCGGCTGCTGCCGACGCCGCTGCCGACGCTGCCGAAAACGCCGAAGACGCCGCGAAGGAAGCCGCTGCTGCCGCCAAGGACGCTGCTGCTCCGGCAGAAGCTGCCAAGGAAGAAGCCAAGAAGTAATATCGCGCAAGCGATGCTACTTAGTTTCGGCACGAGTCATCGTGCCGAACGGGAAAGCCGCCGGTTTCCGGCGGCTTTTTCCGTAAGGTCAGTGAACGATCCGAGCCGGCTTGCCGGACCGCTGCGCGCACTGGCGTTGCCTGACATCACCGTTTCACGTTTTTTCTCAGACAACTCCTCAGGATAGACACTCATGAAGACCCACCTTTACGTCCTCCTCGCCGCTTCCGTCCTGGCCCTGTCGGCTTGCGCCCCGAAGTCCGAAGAAGCCAAGAACGAAGCCGCCGAAGCCTCGGCCGCCGCCGACCAGGCCGGCGACGCCGCCGCCCAGGCCGCTAACGCCGCCGGCACCGCCGTCGCCGA
>NZ_JBPKJP010000185.1:0-2849 GCF_051217035.1 Lysobacter sp. 1R34A | reverse complement strand
TGCGCGCCGGCGCCGGCTCGCCCGACAAGCCCGGGAAACGCCGCAGCAGCCAATCGGCCATGCCGTCGCGTCTGCCGGCGATGCGTTCGCGCAGGCTCGGCGCCCCCTCGCCGCCGGCACCGACTCCGATACCGCCGCGCGCACGGCGCAGGAACTCGGCCTGCTCCTTGCTCGGCGGCGGAACGCGGTCGCTCAGCACCTCGCGCACGCGCTTGCCGGCGAGCCGGTCGTGGCGCGGCGCGCGCAAGCTGAGGCGGCCGTCGTAAGTGTCGTGCAAGGCGTAGTCGTCGATGTCGATGACCAGCGAAGGGTCCAGCGCCTGGGCCTGGGCGAAATACAATGGCTGCAGGCGCCCGCCGACCACCAGTTGCACATCGGCCGGCGTCAGCGCGGCGAGTTCGTCGGCGGTCAACGGCCCCGCGTACAGGCCGTGCGCACCGATACGGCACAACGGCACGCCGGGTGCGTCGTTGCACTGCATCGGCCGCGCCTGCTCGAAGCAGAGTACGTCGCCGTCGTCGAAGCGCCAGGCGCGGCAGCCCATCGCCCATGCGCGCAGAATGCGTTCGGCGCGCTGTTCCGGCGCCAGCCAGTCGGCGCCGAACCACAGCCCCGCCACCGGCTGCCAGCCGCGCCAGACCGGGTAGCGGACCGTCGCATCGGTCTGCGCCTCTGTGTTGCCATTCGTTTCAGCCATCGTCTCCCCCTGTGTAGACGAGCATCTTTCGCGCGCCGTCGCGCAGCACCACCAAACGGCCTTGCAGGTCGACCAAGGCGATCAGGTCGGCGTCGACGGCGACGCTGACCGTACTGATCGGACTCGGCGACTCGTACAGCACCGAACGCCCCTGCGCGCCAATGCGCACCAGCGCCTTGCGGTCCGGGCGCAGCGCGATCAAACCGATGTCGCCGCCGTCGGGCTGGCCCAGCCCGACCACTTTCCAGTCGGCCTGCAGGACGATTTCGTACTCGCTCGGCGGGCGCTCGGCGAGGCGCACGAATACCCGCCAGATGCTAGAGCGTTCGCCGCCGTGCCCGCCGACGATCTGTTCGACGCAGAAACCGCCCGGCCAGCCCATTCCGCACTGAGTCCCGCACAGGAACGCAGCGTTGGCTTGCCCCTGAAATGCGACCCGATCCAAAACCTGATCGAGAGATACCGAATGCAGATGCAGATGGCCGTCGCCGTGACGCAGATAAAACATCCGCTCGGCGTCGCTGCTCGCGATTGCGAGCACCTGATCGGCCACGACCTCGTATACGATGTCGTCGTGCCTGTGCCGCACCCACGACAGCAACTTGCGCTGGCTGGAGAGCAGCCACAAACACCGATAGCCGTTGCCGGGGTTGAACCACACACAGGGCAGCAGACGCGCCTTGCCGGTGGTGACATCGAGATCCCCGGGCGGCGGCAGCGGCAGCCGGCCCATGCCATCGAACTGCCAGCCTTCCAGCCACTGCGTCTGTGGAATCACGCCGGCGAAATGGCGCCCGGTCAGGGTCGCGCCGAGCAGCGACTTGCCCTTGCCCCAGCGCGTGGTCTTCGGCGCCGGCAAGCGCGTCGCCTCGGTCGACGGCAAACGATAGACGTTCGCGGCGCTCTCGCCGGCGAGCGGCACGGCGAGATAGCGGCCGCCGCAGGAGATCAACGGCGGCTGCTTCAGCGACAACTTGCCCTGCCCGTGCGAGCCGGTCTGCACTCCGCTCAGCCGCGCGACCTCGACGCGCTCGAATTCGCCACGCAGCAAGGCGCTCGAACGCTCCGGCGCGGGCAGGTTCAAACGCAGCTCGCGCCGCGCCTGGCGCGAGGCGATGGTCACCGCGAGTTGCTGTTCGGCCGTGCGCGAAACGTCGACGCGATGCCCCAGCCCATAGCCGGCCGCATGCGCGCCGATCGACCAGCGCTCGCCCGGGCTCGGCTCGGCTTCGTCGAGCGCACGCCGCCACTCGCGCTCACAGTGCTCGCGCACGGCCTGTGCGTTGCCCTCGGCGGCGGCAGCGGGGCCGCCCGGCGTCAGGCTGCGCGCCTGCAGCAATTGCTTGAGACGTTCGGGCGCGTCGGCCGGATGCAGCACCCCGGGCGCGCCGAGCACGCCCCAGGCGAAGCGGGCTTTCGCCGCGCGCGCCCGCGCGGCCAGCAGTATCCACATCGCCACGTGCACCAGGCGCGGCGCGCCGAGTTGGCCCGGGCCGGTGTCGAACACCGCAACAGTCAGTGCGTCGGCTTCGCGCGCGACCAGTTTCGGCGACAGGAACAGATGCTCGCCGCCGGCGGCGCGGCGGTCGAATTCCTCCGGCACTTCGTCGGCCAGCGCCCACTCGCTCAGCAACAGACGTTCGTAATGGCCGCGCCGGCGCAGATCGTCGATGCCCTCGGGCTCGGCCACGCCGCGCAGGGCGCGCATGCGGAACGCACCGAGCATCGGATGCAGGCGCAGCAGCAGATCGCCGAGCAGGTCGACGACGTCGGCGTCGAACCAGTCCAGCCACGGCCGCCAGGGTGCGAGCGCCTCGGGTACCCGCATCGGCTCAGCTCCGCCAATGCGCGCGGATCTGCGCGATCAGTTCGTCGCTCGCCGGCAGCGCGCGGTGCAGCGGCACGATCTGCATCGGCTCGGGCCACAGCAACAACGGCGATTGCCGATGCCGGCGCGCGATCGCGCGCAGCAGCAGGTCCAACGGCAGGTCCGGGCGTTGCGTGGTCGGCAGCCACAGCGCCGGCGCATCCTGGCACGGCGCGATATAGGCCACGCCATCGCTCCACGGCAGCGCGTCGCCGGCGCCGGTGACGACGACGGCGTCGGCGTTCGCGGCCAGCATCAGCGCCTCGCGCCGGCGCGCGTCGAGCC
>NZ_JBPKJP010000184.1:0-3027 GCF_051217035.1 Lysobacter sp. 1R34A | reverse complement strand
GCCGAACGCCCGCGCGCGCGGCGTCCGCGCGGGCCTCGGCGCCGGCCGATGCTCAGACCAGTTGCAGCTCGAAGGCCTTGAGCACGGCGCGGGTGCGGTCGCGCACGCCGAGCTTGGACAGGATGTTGGACACGTGGTTCTTGATCGTGCCTTCGGCCACGCCCAGCGAGTTGGCGATTTCCTTGTTGGAGAAGCCGCCGGCCATCAGGCGCAGGATCTCGGTCTCGCGCTCGGTCAGCGGGTCGGGCCGATCCAGGCTGACGAAATCGTTGCGCATGTGTTCCAGGCCCGACAGCAGGCGCTGGGTTACCGCCGGCTGAACCAGCGAACCGCCGTCGGCCACCGCCTGGATCGCGCCGACGAGTTGCTCCAGCGATACGTCCTTGAGCAGGTAGCCCTTGGCGCCGGCCTTGAGCCCGGCCAGGACCAGTTGGTCGTCGTCGAAGGTGGTCAGGATGATGGTCGGCGGCAGGTAGCCCGAGCGCGCCAGGGCCTGCAGCGCTTCCAGGCCCGACATCACCGGCATGCGCATGTCCATCAGGACCACGTCCGGGCGCACGGTCGGGATGATCTCGACGGCCTGGCGGCCGTCGCCGGCCTCGGCCACGACCTCGATGCCGTCGGCCAGGGCCAGCAGCGAGCGCACGCCCTGGCGGACCAGGGTCTGGTCGTCGACCAGCAGCACGCGGATGGGGTTGGGAATCATGTCAAAGCTCCTTCGCGGGCCATGATGGCCGCGGTGGCGGGCAGAGTCAGTTGCAGGCAGAAGCCGGCATCCGCACGGGTTTCGATGCTGAGCAGGCCGCCGTATTGCTGCAGGCGCTCGCGCATGCCGCGCAGGCCGTTGCCGGTGACCAGGTGGTCGGCGCCGCGGCCGTCGTCGCGCGCGCTCATGACGATGTGGCCGTCGTTGCGGCGCACGTCGATCCACAGGTGTTCGGCGCCGGCATGGCGCACGGTGTTGGTGATGATTTCCTGGGTGCAGCGCAGCAGCACGTGGGCGCGCTCCGGGTCGTCGAGGGTCAGCGGCGTCTCGATGTCCATGCGGATATCCAGCGCCGGAACGTTTTCGGCCAGCGGGCGCAGGGCCAGGGCCAGGTCGATCGCGCCGTTCTCGCGCAGCTGGCTCACCGCCTCGCGCACGTCGGTCAGCAGCAACCTGGCCAGAGTATGCGCCTGCTGGACGTGCTCCTTGACCCGCCCTTCCGAGAGGTGGCCTGCGACTTCCAGGTTCAGGCTCAGCGCGGTCAGGTGATGACCCAGCAGGTCGTGCAGCTCGCGCGAGATCCGGGTGCGCTCGTTGATGCGCGCGCTTTCGGCCAGCAGGGCGCGGGTCGCGCGCAGTTCGGCGTTGAGCCGGCGCTGGTCCTCGCGCGCCTGGGCCTGCTGCATCGCCACCAGCGAACTGACGAACACCAGGCTGGAAAACCCGGCGTAGGCCACCGACTGCACCACCGCCACCAGCAGCGGGTAGTGGATCGCGATCACGAATACCGGAATGATCGACAGATTGCTCAGGATCAGCCAGGCCACGCCGATCCGCAGCGGCAACAGCCACGGCAGCAGCCCGGCCACGACCATCAGCAGGATGCTGCCGATGCCGCTGTTGGAGTAATAGCCCGCGCCGATGGCGCAGCAGGTCAGGACCAGCAGCAGGGCATGGTCGGCCGGCCCCGGCCGGCGCTGGCCCAGGCCGCGGCTGGCCCACCAATAGACCACGCCGAAGGTCAGGTAGACCGCCAGCCAGCGCAGGACCAGCAGGAAGAAGGGATGCTCGCCGCTGCCGGGCAGCGTCGACACCGCCTCGGGCTCCAGCCACACGGTCACCAGCCAGCACCCGGCCATGGCCCAGGTGAACAGCCCCGCGAAGCGCATCAATTGGGTGGGGGTCAGGCGGGCCAGCATGAATGCATGCTAACGGTATGGGGCACGCGCCGGAGCCGTCCAGAAGTCATGCACTTGGCGTTCGCCCCCGGAGCGACCGCCATGCGATAATCGGGACGCCGGCACGGAACGCGTGCCGGCTTTTGAATACTTGGAGCGTGGAATGTCGATCGTTGTCCGCGACGTGCGAGAGCACGAGCTGGATTCCGTCCTTGCCCTCAACAATGCCGCCGGACCCGCGATCCTGCCGCTGGATGCGGCCCGTCTGCGTCATTTTTTCGACACCGCCGAATATTTTCGCGTCGCCGAACGTGACGGCACCCTGGCCGGATTCCTGATCGGCGTAGGTGCCAGCAGCGACCACGACAGCAGCAATTTCCGCTGGTTTCGCGAGCGTTATCCGGACTTCTTCTATATCGACCGCATCGTCGTCGCCAGCCGGCGCCGCGGCGGCGGTGTCGGCCGCGCCTTCTACGCCGACGCCCAGAGCTACGCCGAACTGCGCTATCCGCAGCTCGCCTGCGAGGTCTTCCTCGAAGGCGGCAACGACCCGGCGCTGCTGTTCCATGGCAGTTTCGGCTTCCGCGAAGTCGGCCAGCACGTCATGGAAGAGGCTGGCGTGCGCGCGGCCATGCTGATGAAACCGCTGTGCAGCTATGCCTGGGTCCGCGAGACCTATGGCGACGCCCTGCCCGAGGCCAGTTGGCTGGCCCGCCCGCGGGTGCCGGTCCGGCACGCCCCGTTCGCCGCCCAGGCGCCGCGCCCGACCGGGACCGGCCTGTGAACGTGGCCGTGGATTACGAACAGGCCGGCGAACTCAAGATCGGCCAGGTCGGCATCGCCAACCTGCGCATCCGCACCCTCGACGTCGAACGCCTGGTCGAGGAGATGCGCAGCCGGGTCCAGCGCGCCCCGAACATGTTCGGCCGGGCCGCGGTGGTGATCGACTTCGGGGGTCTCAGCCAGACGCCGGACGCCGGCACCGCCCAGGCCTTGCTCGACGGCCTGCGCGCCGCCGGCGTGCTGCCGGTGGCCCTGGCCTACGGCACCAGCGAAACCGATCGCCTGGCCCAGGCCCTGGGCCTGCCGCTGCTCGCCAAGTTCCGCGCCTCCTACGAGCGCCCCGACGGCGGCGCCCCGGAA
>NZ_JBPKJP010000183.1:0-3398 GCF_051217035.1 Lysobacter sp. 1R34A | reverse complement strand
CGCCGCACAGGCCCGGCCGCCAGGCATCCCGCGCGATCCTGCCACGCGTCCACGGGGGGCTCAAGCCGGCGGCGACGGCCGGTCCGCCGGCGGGCCGCGGCGCAGTCGAGCTCCCGCGCGAAAGCGAGACGACGGCAACGGAAACAAGGCCTTAGCCGAATTGATTCCCGTTTTATACCCGCGACCGAGCTGGCGTCCGTCGCGTCGCAGCCCCTACTCTGGGACGCCCCCTCCACCACGGATCGCCCATGTCCCTGTCCCGCGCAGTCGTCTCTCTCGCGTTCGGTGTCCTGCTCGCGCTTCCGCTCGCCGGCCGCGCTCACGAGGTCGTGCCGGCGGACTGGTGCATCAAGGACAAAGAGGCGCCGAAGATCGTCGCGCGGTTCGAATTCGACGGCCCGCAGTTGCACGAGCTGATGGACAAGTGCGGCATCGTCGAGAAAGAGGACGCCTGGGCCACGGCCACCGCGACCATCGTCGCTTATTGCAAGATCGTGGCGCCGCTCGAGAATGCGGTGCCGTTCGTGCTCGGCCCCGAGGAGTTCCTGGACGCCAGCCACCACGAGCGCTATCGGCTCGAGCAGGGCCTCAGCGGCGCCTGCGCGGTCTGCCCGCCCAAGCCCTGAGTATCCGCAAAGGCTGCCGGCCGGGCAGCTGCCGTACGCGTTCCACTGATCGACGCGACAAGGAACGTCGCGCCGGTCAGACCAGAGCGTCGCGCCGGGTATAGGCCAGCACCGCATCCACGCGGTGCTGCAGCGAGGCGCGGGTTTCCGGCGCCAGCCCGTCGCAGCGCCCGAGCACGAAATAAGCCGATCGCAACACGTCGCGCCAGCGCGGGTTGCGCGGCAGCTTGGCGACGGTGAGGTAGCGTTCCAGCGCCCGCGCGCGCAGCCGGCCGTCGTCGATGTTGACCCGCCAGATCCGGCTTTTCTCGGCGAACTCCAGCCGGCTGGTGCCGGTGGTGCGCTCCCAGGCTTCGATCGTGGCCAGCATCAGCTCGACCAGGCTGCGGCGGAAACCGTCGCGCACCGAAGACTCGGCGGCGGCGTCGACCGGCCCGGCCGCGGCTTCGGTCGCGGCTTCGACCGGCGACGGCGGCGCGGCGGTGTCGCGGCCCTGCGGCGCGAGCAGCACCAGGCCGTCGCCGCCCGACCAGGGCTCGAGGGTCGCGATCAGGGGCGCGCCTTCGCGCGCGGCGATCCTCAGGCCTTGCGCTGCGCTGTCCTCCATCCGTTCCAATGCCGAGGCCAGGGCGGCGCGGCCGGCTTCGCCGACGAAGGCCGCCACCGGCTGCCCGACCAAGGTCTCGTCCTCGCCCGCCCCGAGCCAGCGCCGGCCGGCGCGATTGATCGCCAGCACCTGGCCTTCGGCGTCGAGCAGGCACAGCGGTTCGTCGCGGCTGTCGAGCAGGCCCTGCAGCAGGCTGCGGTCTTCGGCCAGGGCGTCGGCTTCGCGGCGGTAGCGCGCGAGCTCCTCTTCATGGCGGACTCGCTGCGCCTGCTCGCGCAGACGCGCGCGCTGGTGCCGGCGCTGCTGCAGCAGCAAAAAGCCGAGCAACACCGCCACCGCCAGCGCCGCGGCGAGGCCCAGCAGCAGGGTGCGTTGGCGCAGCTGCGCGCTGCGCAGGCGGTTCTCGTTTTCCAGCGCGGCGATGGTGCGTTGCTGTTCGGCCGATTGGAAACGCACGCGCAGCCAGTCCAACTGGCGGTCGTGCTGGGCGCGCGCGAGCGCGATCGCCTTGCCATGGGCCTCACGCAAGGTCGCGTTGGCGGCGGTCGCATCGCCGGCGCGTTCCTGCGCGGTGGCCAGTTCCTGCAGCAGCGGCACCCGCATCGGGTCGCCTTCGGGCGTGGAGGCCAAGGTGTCGCGCAAACGCGCGGTCGCGGCGGCGGTCGCGCCCGACAGCTGCGCGGTGCGGGCGATCTGCAACTGCAGCGCCGGCGGCAGCGGTAGTTTCCAGGCGTCGGACAAGGCCAGGGCGGCGGCGCTCCAGCGCTGCGCCTGGGCCAGGTCGCCCTGCGCCAGCGCGACCCGGGTCAGGCCGTCGTGCACGCGTAGTTCGTACACCCGGTTGCCGCCGGCGCGGTACACGGCCAGCGCTTCCTGCAGCCAGGCCGCGGCCTGCGACGCATCGCCGCCGTCGAGGGCCAGCTCGGCCATCGTCTCCAGCACGTGCGCGGCCTCGACCGGCTCGCGCTTGGCCCGGAACGAGGCCAGGGCTTCGCGGTAATAGCGCATCGCCGTGTCGGGCTCGCGCAGTTCGCGGTAGACGTCGGCGATGTTGTTCAAGACCGCGCCCGACACTTCGCCGCGCTTGCGCTGGAGATCAAGGCTGGCGGTCAGGCTGCGCAAGGCGCCGCGGAAGTCGCCGAGACGGCGCAGCGCGGCGCCGACGTTGCTCAGGTCGCGCGCGGTCGCGGCGGAGTCGTCGCGCGCGCTCGACAGGCTCGCCGCGCACTCGAACCGGGCCAGCGCCTGCGGGATCCATTCGCGACGGAAGTCGAGGATGCCGCGCCGCCGCTCCAGTTCGTAGCGCAGGCCGGCATCGCCCGCGCCGCCGATCACCGCCTCGGCGCAATCGAGCGAGCGCCCGGCGTCCTCGATGTGCCCGGCCTCGAGTTGGGTCTTGGCTTGCGCGAACAGGGCCTGGGCGGACACGGCCTGGGCCGCGCCCTCTCCGGCGACCTGCGTCGGGCCGAGCTTCGCGCGCTGCAGACACAGCGCCGGTTCCGGCAGCGCCCGCATTGGGGTGGCGCCCGGACAACCGACCAGCACGCCCTGCGCCGACACGCCTTCGCACACCAGCAGCAGGGCCCATACCGTCCAAGCGTGACGACGCTTCGATCCGGTGCTTACTTCGGCTTCGCGGTTCAGGCGCGAAGCAGAACACGACAAACGCATCAGACCATCCTTATCCGATCCCGGCACGGAGCGGACGGCTTCGCTCGCATGCGCATGTAGCGGGCCGGTCGCGTCTTCCTGCGCCCGCGACCGGCCTGCGGTAAGAAACACCGCCACAGGCCGTCCGCGGCCATCGCTGTCGGCGCTGGAGCGACCCGTGGAACTCGGCCGCCGGCATCGCCGCCGAAGCACGACGCAGTCCGCTGATCGCGCCGGGCTTCGCTGCGCCGTACGGCGGTTTCCTCGAGCTTAGCAGCCGCGATGCACGGGCCGACAGGCGCGGCGATCGGTTCGACTTCTCAGTTTTCGCGGCCCGGGCCGTGCCCGGCTGCGTTCGCGCTCGCTCAGCGCCGCCACTGCGCCAAAGTCTCCTCGGCCAGGCGGCGGGTCAGCTCGAAGGTCGACATCGCCCGGCCCAGGCGCGCCGCCTGTCCCGACCACAGCGGCATGAAATCGGCGGCGCCGGCCGCCTCGGCCTGCGCGCGCAGGGGCGC
>NZ_JBPKJP010000182.1:0-3435 GCF_051217035.1 Lysobacter sp. 1R34A | reverse complement strand
GCGGGCATGCGCCTCGCCGGCGTGCGCGGCGCGGCGCGCGTCGGCCCGGGCGTTGCCGGGCCCGCCGTCCTGCGCCTGCTTCTTGAGCATCGCCGCGGCTTCTTCCTCGCGCGCCAGGCCTTCCTGGCCGGGCAACTGGCCGAGCTTGCCTTCGCGTTGCTGCATCAGGCTGCGGAAACGGTCGACGGTGCCCTCGGCCGGCGGCTCGCGCCGGGCTTCGCGGGGCTTGTCGGTCTGGCGCGTGGATTCGCTGCGCTGGGCGGCATCGGAATCGGACGTCGAGGAGCTGCGGGTGATGCTCATGGCGACCTCGTTCAGAAGGGGCCGTTCGTGTTCTGGCGCGTGGCCAGCATCAGATCGGCGTTCATGGCTTCCTCGCGGCGCGCGGTCAGGGTGTTCTGCTCCTTGCGCCACAGGTCCTTGCGTTTTTCCAGTGCGTCCAACCGCGCCTTGGCGCGGAAGAACGCCTTGCGTGCCTCGTCGAGCGAGGCTTCGGCTTCGCGCAGCTTGCCTTGCGCGTCGAGCAGCCGTTGTTGCGCGGCGACCGCCAGCTCGCCGAGATGGTCGATGTGCGCCTCGCGCTGGGTCATCGCCATCGGCCAGGGCATGCCGGGCGGAGGCGGGTCCATCAGGCGCAGGCGCTGGCCGGCGCGTTCGTCGTTGAGCGCGGCGATCTCGCCCTGGATCCGGGTGCAGGCGTCGCGGCGTTCCTGCACCTGGCGCTGGCGTTCGAGCACCAGCATGCGCGCGGTCTCGACCCGGTGCGAGCGCAGTTGCAGCAGGGTATGCAGCGGATAGCGCTTCATCCGAACACCTTGCGCAGGGCGTCCACCGACTGGCGGTAGTCGGCCAGATCGTGGGAGGACTGCTTGAGCAGCCTGCGGATCGGCTCGATCTTCTCGATCGCGATGTCGGCCTCGGCATCGCTGCCGCGCTTGTATTCGCCGAGCTGCAGCAACAGTTCGATGTCCTGGTGCTTGGCCAGGTACTTGCGCAACTGGCCCGCGGCGCGCTGGTGGGCTTCGTCGGCGACCCGCGGCATGGTGCGGCTGAGGCTGGTCAGCACGTCGATGGCCGGGTAGTGGTAAGCCGCGGCGAGCTTGCGCGACAGCACGATGTGGCCGTCGAGAATCGAGCGCACTTCCTCGGCGATCGGGTCGTCGCCGTCCTCGCCTTCCATCAGCACGGTGTAGAAGGCGGTGATGCTGCCGCGGTCGTTGTTGCCGGCGCGCTCGAACAGGCGCGGCAGGGCGCTGAACACCGACGGCGGAAAACCGCGCCGCGCTGGCGGCTCGCCGATCGCCAGGCCGACGTCGCGCAGCGCACGGGCGAAGCGGGTGACCGAGTCGACCAGCAGCATCACCCGCTTGCCGCGGTCGCGGAAGTACTCGGAGATGGCGGTCGCGACCCAGGCCGCGCGGCTGCGCTCGAGCGCCGGCCGGTCGGAGGTCGCGACCACGATGATCGACTTTTTGAGCCCGGCTTCGCCGAGGTTGTCGTGGACGAATTCGTTGACCTCGCGGCCGCGTTCGCCGACCAGGGCGATCACGTTGACGTCGGCGTCGCCGCCGCGCGCGAGCATCCCGAGCAGGGTGCTCTTGCCGCCGCCGGCGACGGCGAAGATGCCCAGGCGCTGGCCGACGCCGGCGGTCATGACCGTGTCGATGGCGCGCACGCCGGTCGCGAACGGGCGTTCGATCAGCTGGCGCGACAGGGGATTGGGCGAGGCGGCGTAGATCGGAATCTGCACGGTCGGGCCGAACCCGCCGAGGCCGTCGATCGGCTCGCCGTTGGCGTCGAGGATGCGCCCGAGCAGGCCGTCGCCGGCGCGCACCGAGGCCTGGCGGCCGGTGGCGACGACTTCGGTGTCGTGGGCGACGCCGTCGAGCGCGCCGAGCGGGGTCAGCAAGGTGTATTGGCGCGACACGCCGACGACTTCGGCGGCCAGGCGGAAATTGCGGTCGCGCGGGCTGCGCAGTTCGCACAGCTCGCCGATCATCGCCTTGAGCCCGGTCGCGCGGATCATGGTGCCGTAGGCCTCGGCGACCTTGCCCACCCGCACCACCGGCTGCACCCGCGACAGCGCCGCGATCAGCGGGTCCTGCTGGGCGGGCGTCGGCACGGCTTGCAGGATGGTGCGCGGCAGGCTGCTCATCGCGCCGCCTCCGCGTCCGCGCGCCGCAGGACCGGACCGATGGCCGCGCGCGCGGTCATTCGGTGTGCTCCGCGCCGTACTCGGCGCCGGACAGGGCGATGCGGATGGCCTCGATCTGCTGGGCCACGCCGGCGCGCACTTCACCGGCTTCGGACACGACGACGCAGCTGAGCTTGTCCAGGCTTTCGTCGTCGACCAATTCGATCACCCCGACCACCGGATGCGCCTGGCGCACCAGGCCGAGGCCCTTGGCGACGTCCTCGCGCACGCTCGGGTGAACGCGGATCAGCAGGAACTGCTCGGCCTGCGCGGCCTCGACCGCGTGCATGACCAGCGGCGGCACCACGCTGCGCGCGTCGAACTCCGGCGAAATGCGCGCGACGATCGCGCAGGCCAGTTCGGTGACGCGGCTGCCGGCGTCGGCGAGCACGCGCGCGCGGCGTTCGTTGAGGTCGGCCAGTTGCTGCGCCATCTGCTGCTGGGCGCGGGCGATGCCCTCGGCGAACCCGGCGGCGTAGCCGGCCTCGCGCGCTTGCTTGATCTCGTCGCCGGCCTCGGCGTACAGCGCGTTGACCCGCGCCAGCGTCTGGTCGAGTTCGGCGATCGCGTTCCACTGCTTGGCCGGCACCACCGTGCCGGCGACCGCGCGCTCGAACTGCCTGCGTTCGAACACCGAGATCGTCGCGCTGGCGCGCTGGGGCTCGATCCTGCGCGCACCGCTCTCCGTCGTGCCCGTGGCCGCGGCGGAGGCGGCGGACGACGGCGTAGCGGACGGGAGCGGATCTGCGTGCATGGGAATTCCGTGGTGGGATGCGCGGCGCGGCGGCTCAGGCCGTCAGCGGACGCGCGCCGTGGTGGGCGTACAGGCGCTCGACCGCTTCCGGCGGCAGATGCGTGCCGAGCGAGGCCGAGGCTTCGTGGGTCAGGCGCGGCAGCAGCAACCGCGACCAGTCGGCCAGGCCGGGGTCGCGGCGTTCGGCCCACACCCGCAGCTCGGTGCGGCCGCGGCCGTCGAGCAGGTCGAACAGCAACTGGTCGGTTTCCGACGCGCGCAGCGCGGCATCGAGTTCGGCGCTGAGCTGGGCGCCGAGCTGGGCCTGGACCTTGCCGTCCCAGACCAGGCTGTCGAGCGCGAGCAGGTAACTGTTGTCGAGCGCCTGCTTGAGCCGGCGCACCGGTTCGCGCCGGACTTCCGAACGGATCGCCGGCGCATAGGCCAGCGCGCCGAGGTCGCGCACCAGGCGCGCCATGCGGGCGCGCGGCCAGCGCCGCGCGGCGGC
>NZ_JBPKJP010000181.1:0-3444 GCF_051217035.1 Lysobacter sp. 1R34A | reverse complement strand
GCGGGATGCTGCGCCGCGGCCCAGGCGCGCGCCTGCGGATCCGGCCAGGGCGCGCGCGCAAACGCCGCCGGGTCGATGCCGCGCGGAATCACCCGCAGCTTGGCCGGGTCGGTGTCGGGATAGTGTTCGAGCACGTAGTCGCGGACCGTGCGCGACACGCAGATGCTGCGCTCGCCGCGGGTCATCACCGCGCTGTAGCGCGAGGGCGAATTGAGCCCGTGCACGGTGGTGACGAAGCGCGGCCGGGTCGCCTCGTCCAGCCCGCGCCAGGCGAGCAGACCGATCCAGGCCGGCAGGCGCGAGCGCGCATGGACGATGTCGACCGAATGCTCGGCCCACAGCCGTCGCAGGCCGAAGGCATGGCGCAGGGTCGAAGGCGATTTGCGCCCGATCGCCAGTTCGATGTGTTCGGCGCCGGACGCCACCAGTTGCGGCACCAGGCGGCCGCCGGCCGAGACCACGATGGCGCGGTGGCCGGCGCGGACGAGCGCCTCGGCGATTTCCAGGGTCGAACGTTCGACGCCGCCGGATTCCAGCTTCGGCAGCAACTGCATCACCGTCAGCCGGCGCATGGTCGGCCTTGGCGATGTCACGCGGCGGCGATCAGTCGTCGACCAGGGTGAAGTGCGCGCCGCAGTACGGGCACTGGCATTCGCGCTCGGCCTCGACCGGCAGGTACACGCGCGGGTGCGAGTTCCACAGCGCCATCGACGGCAGCGGGCAGCTCAACGGCAGCTCGGCGCGCGTGACGGTATAGCGCTGCTCGGCGTTGGCCTGGGTGGGATGGGCGTTGGCTGCGGTCATGAGGGACGACGGATGGCGACGCGGGGGTGGCAGTTTAGCAGCGTTGCGGGGCCGGGCCGTGTAGGGCCCCCTGGCGGGTCGTCGGGCGCCAAGCGCAAATCCCCCTACCTCCTCTCCAAAGGAGGAAAGCTTCGGGTAAACGCTGCAACAGTTGCCGCTTGATCGGGTACCGAGCGATCCACTCAACCGACCGAGGATGCCCCGAAGCGACGAACGTCCAGATCGATGCGATACCCCGAGACGCCCCTCGGTTTGGAAGGGGCCAGGGAGATGCCCCCCCCCCTCTTGCCCCTCAGCCCGCCGGCGGCAAGTCGAAAAACAGCAGCTGCGCGCCCGAATCGCCCGATCCGGTCAACACCAGCTCGGCCGACTCCTCACGGAAGCCCAGGGCGTCGCCGGCTTCGAGCGTGCGGCCATCCACTTCGATCCGGCCCTGCGCGAGCTGCAGCCAATACAGCCGCCCGGCCTCGAGTACGCGTCGCGCGCTGGCGCCGGGCGTCAGGCTGAGCGCGTACAGGCGCAGGTCCTGGCGCACCGGCAGGCCGCCGTCGACGCCGTCGCGCGAGGCCAGCAGAACGAACTCGCCGTCGCGCGCGTCGGCCGCTTCGAGCTGGGCGTAGGCGGGCCGGGCATTGAGCCGGTCCGGCTGGATCCAGATCTGCAGGAAATGCACCGGCTCGCTGTCGGAGGCGTTGTATTCGCTGTGTTCCACGCCGTGGCCGGCGCTCATCCATTGCAGCTCGCCGGCGCGGATCACCCCGCCGCCGCCGGCGCTGTCTTTATGCGACAGGCCGCCGCTCAGCACGTAGCTGAGGATTTCCATGTTGGCGTGGCGATGCGGCTCGAAGCCCGCGCCGGCGGCGACGCGGTCTTCGTTGATCACGCGCAAGGCACCGAAGCCCATCCAGGCCGGGTCGTAATAACCGCCGAACGAAAACGTGTGGCGGCTGTCGAGCCAACCCGCCTGGATCCGGCCGCGGGCGCTGGAGGGGCGTTCGATGATCATGCGTTCGCGCTTACTTCTTGGCTTCGGGCTTGGGCACCAGCGCTTCGGTGGTGATGCGGATGCTGACTTCGTCGCTGACGTTCGGCGCGTACTTGCCGAGACCGAAATCGCTGCGCTTGAGCGTGGTGGTGGCATCGAAGCCGGCCGCGGCGCGCTTGGCCATCGGCTGCTCGCCGATCTTGTTGATGGTGACGTCGAGCACCGCCGGCTTGGTCACGCCGTGCACGGTCAGCTCGCCGCTGACCTTGAGCTTCTTCTCGCCGGCCGCTTCGACCTTGGTGCTCTTGAAAGTGATGGTCGGGAATTTCTCGGCGTCGAAAAAATCGGCGCTCTTGAGGTGCTCGTCGAAATCCGGCACGTGCGAATCCAGGCCGTCGAGCGGGATGGTCACCTGCACCGAGGACGCCGCCGGCTTGGCCGGATCGTAGGTGATGGTGCCGTCGACCTTGCCGAAATGCGCGACCGGGTTGGAGAAGCCGAAATGGCTCCAGCCGACCACTACGTCGGTGTGGTTGGGGTCGATCTTGTAGGTCACGGCGGCGGCGCTGGCGGTGCCGGCGAAAGCCAGGCCCAGGGCGGCGGCGAGCAGGATGCGCTTCATGGTGAATTCCTCGAATGGGATCGTAAGGGATGGATCGTATGGAGCGTATGGTTCGGGAGAAACGACGACATCACTACTGCGCAAGCGGGCGCGGGCCGGCATCGGCCCGCGCCGGAAGCATGGCGGCACGCACGCCTCAGTCGATGCGCGCGGCCTCGTCGAACGGCAGGCGCGGCGAACGCGGGAACAGCGCCGACGGATCGCCGACGCCGAGGTTGATCAGGAAGTTGGACTTGATCCGGGTGCCGGCGAAGAAGGCTTCGTCGACCTTGGCGTTGTCGAAACCCGACATCGGGCCGGTGTCCAGGCCGAGCGAGCGCGCCGCCAGGATCAGGTAGGCGCCCTGCAGGCTGCCGTTGCGGAAGGCGGTGGTGCGGATGTGCTCGTCGTTGCCGGCGAACCAGCTGCGGGCATCGGCGTGCGGGAACAGGTAAGGCAGCTTTTCGTGGAATTCCAGGTCGTGGGCGACGATCACCGTGACCGGGGCGGCCATGGTCTTGGCCAGGTTGCCTTCCGACAGCGCCGGACGCAGCTTTTCCTTGGCCGCGGCCGACTTCACGAACACGAAGCGCGCCGGCGAGCCGTTGGCGCTGGTCGGCGCCCATTTGACCAGGTCGTACAGCTGGCGCAGCGTCTCGTCGCTGACCTCGCCGCCGAGCTCGTTGTGCGTGCGGGCGGTGCGGAACAGTTGATCGAGGGCTTCGTCGTTCAGGGGCCTGGACATCGTCTTCTCCATGAGGCTGCCACGCGGGCGTTGATCGGGAGACGAAGTGTAGAGTCTCAATCTGACCTTAGAACCGACAATCCCGGAACGGATTAAGCGCATCTGTGCAACGAAACGGCCTTTCTGCCAAAACTAACTCCACCGCTGCAACCTGGATCCTCACCGACGGCCATGCCGGCAACCAGCGCCAGGCCCATGCGCTGACCCAGGCGCTCGGGCGGCCGGCGATCGACTGGACCCTGAGCCCGCGCGCGCCCTGGCGCTGGGCCTCGCCGCGGCGCCTGCCCGGCGCCGGCCAGGCGTTCGGGC
>NZ_JBPKJP010000180.1:0-3448 GCF_051217035.1 Lysobacter sp. 1R34A | reverse complement strand
GCCGGTGGCGCTGCCGACCGGGGCCGCCGGAGCGGGCGCGGGTTCGGCGGCGGTCTCGGTGCGCTGGATCCGTACCACGTCGCCACGCTTGACCAGGCTGCCCGGGCTGCGGCCGCCGAAGCCCTGCTTCTCGGTCAGAGTCAGCTCGGTGCCGTCGCCGAGCACCACCTGGGCCTGGCCGCCGGTGGTGCCGAGCACCACCGCGGGCAGCAGGTTGGCCTGGGCCGGGATGGCGCGCAGGCGCTGGCGCGCGGTCGCGGCGTCCTCGCCGGCGGCGAGGTCGAAGTGCTGCTCGACCCCGTGCCAGCCGTGGCGGCGGTCGTAGACCGAAAGCCCGTCGCGCACGGCCTTGTCGGCGGCGACCTGCAGGGTCGGGTCGATGGTGGTGGTGACGTGATAGCCCTTGGTCAGCGCCTCGGCGCCGTAGCGGGCGATCATTTCCTGGCGCACCATCTCGGCCACGTAGGGCGCGTAGACCTCGACGGGGCGCTCGTGCGGGCTGGCGTGCATCGGCACGGCCTTGGCCTGCGCGGCTTCGTCGGCGCTGATGAAGCGCTGCTCGGCCATGCGGTCCAGGATGTAGTCGCGGCGCAGCTTGGCGCGGTCGGGATTGCTGAGCGGGTTGCCGCTGGACGGGAACTTCGGAATGCCGGCCAGCGAAGCCATCTCGTCGAGCGAGAGCTCGCTCATTTTCTTGCCGTAATAGAACTCGGCCGCGGCGCCGACGCCGTAGGCGCGGTTGCCGAAGAAGCTCTTGTTCAAGTACAGCTCGAAGATCTCGTCCTTGCTGAGCTCGCGCTCCATGCGCATCGCCAGCAGCATTTCGCCGAGCTTGCGCTTGTAGCTGTATTCCGAGCTCAGGAAGAACTGGCGCGCGACCTGCTGGGTGATGGTCGAGCCGCCCGGGACGCGCTTGTCGTCGGTGGTCGCCAGCAGCCAGATCGCCCGGCCGATGCCCTTGTAGTCGATGCCGTGGTGTTTGTAGAAGCGGGCGTCCTCGATCGCGATGAACGCCTGCTTGAGCCGCTCGGGCACGTCCTCGATGGCGATCGGGTAGCGCCGGGTCTCGCCGAACAGCGCCATCAGGCGCCCGTCGCGGGCATAGACGTACATCGGCTCCTGCAGCTCGACCGTGCGCAGGGTCTCGACGTCGGGAAGCTTGGGGACGATCAGGTAGTACAGGGTGCCGAGCGCGATGGCGCCCAGCAGGACTGCGCCGATGAACGCATACAGCGCCCAACGCAGCCAACGGCGAATACGGGACATCGAATCGGATTCCGGAGTCGGTGGTCGTGACGGGCAAGTATAGAGGAGCGCGGATCGCGCCCCCGGTCCGGCCGCGGGTCCGGGTCCGGGGTCGGGGTCGGTTCCGGTTCCGGGTTCGGTTCTGGCGCCTGCCGTCCGTTGGGGGGGGGGGGCGACGCGGCCCCGCCGGTCGAGTAGGGTAGTGCTGCGATCACGCGCCGCACGGCGGCCGCGATGGCGCGATTGGGGCGATCGGCACGGAACGGGATGACGGAAGGTCGGGCTGGGGAGGGCCTGTGGTGTTGCGCCGTCTTACACGCAGTCGCCAGACTGACGGTGGGGGTCACGTGACGTTGCGGGTCAAAAAAGCACGACTGGGTTGGCAATCGCGAAAGAAGTGGTTGCCAGCCTGTGAAAAGTCCGTTATCTAAGCCGGGGCCACACGAAGTGCGCGTAAGCGCTTGTGGCATGGGGAGATAACTGTGGGACTCATCACGAAAAGCCAGCCGGCGTTGGTCGGCGTGGACATCAGTTCGACGGCGGTGAAGCTGTTGCAACTCTCACGAGTCGGCAATCGCTACCGCGTTGAGCATTATGCTGTCGAACCGCTGCCGCCGAACGCGGTGGTGGAGAAGAACATCGTCGAGGTCGAGGCGGTGGGCGAGGCGATCAAGCGTGCGGTCGCGAGGTCGGGGACCCGGGTCAAGCACGCCGCCGCGGCCGTCGCCGGATCCTCGGTGATCACCCGCGTGATCGGCATGCCGAACGACCTGGAAGGGGACGAGTTGGAATCGCAGATCGAGCTGGAGGCGGCCAACTACGTGCCGTATCCGATCGATGAGGTGAACCACGACTTCGAGGTGCTCGGCCCGATGCCCGGCAGCCCGGACATGGTCCAGGTACTGCTCGCGGCGTCACGTTCGGAGAACGTCGAGGTTCGCGCTTCGGCGCTGGAGCTCGGCGGACTGACGCCCCGCGTCATGGACGTGGAGGCGTTCGCGATCGAGAACGCCTTCGCCCTGCTGGCCGACACGCTGAGCAGCCCGCGCGACGGCCTGGTCGCCCTGGTCGATTCCGGTGCGACCATGACCACGCTCAACGTTCTGCGCAACGGCCGCAGCCTGTACCACCGCGAGCAGGTCTTCGGCGGCAAGCAGCTGACCGACGAGGTCATGCGCCGCTACGGTCTGAGCTACGAGGAAGCCGGTCTGGCCAAGCGCCAGGGCGGGCTGCCCGAGAGCTACCAGGCCGAGGTGCTGGAGCCGTTCAAGGAAGCGATGGTCCAGCAGGTCAGCCGCCTGTTGCAGTTCTTCTACGCCGGCAGCGAATTCAACCGCGTCGACCAGATCGTACTGGCCGGCGGCGGCGCTTCGATTCCGCGCATCGCCGAGATGGTCGAGGAACAGCTCGGCGTCCCGACCACGGTGGCCAACCCGCTCGCCCACATGACCCTCGGACCGCGCGTCCAGGCGCATGCCCTGGCACAGGACGCTCCCGCGCTGATGATCGCCTGCGGCCTGGCCCTGAGGAGCTTCGACTGATGGCACGCATCAACCTGCTCCCGTGGCGCGCCGAACGGCGCAAGGCACGACAGAAAGAGTTCGGCGCCATCCTCGGCCTGTCGGCCCTGGTCGCCGTCGCTCTTTCGGTGCTGATCGTTTTCTATTACAGCAGCGAAATCAGCGGCCAGCGCAAGCGCAATGCCTTTCTTGATGCGCAGATCGTCGAGGTCGACAAGAAGATCACCGAGATCGAAGAGCTCGACAAGAAGAAGGCCAAGCTGCTCGCCCGCAAGGAAGTGATCGAGAAGCTGCAGTCCAACCGCTCGCAGATGGTCCATCTGTTCGATTCGCTGGTGCGCACCATTCCCGATGGCGCGGTGCTGACGGCGATCAAACAGGACGCGGAAATCCTGACGCTCGAAGGCCGGGCCCAGTCCAACGCCCGCGTCAGTACCTATATGCGGACCTTGGAAACTTCCGGCTGGATGACCAAGCCCGACCTGACCATCATCGAAGCCAAGGGCAACGAGAAGGGCCTACCGTACGAGTTCAAGCTCCAGGTCACCCTGGCGAATCCGAACGCGCCGAAGGACGAGGACGGCGACGGCGTGCCGGATGCGCCGGCCGCTACGGCCGAGGCTACCGATGCGGCCGCCGCTACGACGCCTGCCGGAGCCGCAACGGGCACCACGCCGCCCGCC
>NZ_JBPKJP010000179.1:0-3483 GCF_051217035.1 Lysobacter sp. 1R34A | reverse complement strand
GACCACGGCCACCGCCGGATGCCAGAGCAGGGCCGGTTCGCCGGCGACGAACAGCGCCAGCGGCGGGTTCGGCGCGCGCCGCAGCAGGCCGGGGTAGTCGGGATCGTGCCAGCCGACCAGGTGGTGGCGGGGCGCGTGCAGCCAGTCGAGCGCCCGCGCCAGGGCGTCCTGGTCCGGCGCACGCAGGGCCTCGATCTGCTTGGGGGTGAGCCCGGCGGCTTGCCACTGGCTGGTGCCGGCGGCCAGGGCGGCGGCCGGGCTGGGGTGAAGTTCGAGGAGTTGACGCCGTGCGGCGGCGCCGCCGCCGGCGGCGATGAGGGTCAACAGGGCGTGGAGGTCGTCGTCGGACAACTGGATCTGGGGCGAGGGCATGCACCAGCCTAGCCTGCAAACGACGACGGCGCCCGAAGGCGCCGTCGTGGATCGCTGTAGGAAAAGCCCGCAGGCCTTTCCTCAGAGGTCAGGCAGACCGATCAGTAGGCCGCATCGGGATGCTTGAGCTCGTAGCCGACCTTGGTCTGGCGCACGCCGTCCATGATCAGGCCGTAGCTGACCTTGTCGAAGGTGCGGAACACCATGACGTGGCCGGAGAACTCGTCCGGCAGGCGCACGCGCGAGGCCTTGCCGACCAGGGTCGGGTCGCGGTCCGGACCGACCTTGACCCGGTCGACGGCGCGGGTGCCGACCCGCCAGGTCGAGAACACCGTGCCGTTGTCGACGCCGTCGCGGGCACCGACCGACAGGGCGATCACGTCGCGCGGGCCGCCGTGCTTGACCAGGTCGGCCACGGCCAGGACCTGGGCGCGACCGTAGTCGAACTGTGCCTTGGGCGGATGCGGGAAGAACTGCAGGTCGTAGGGCTGGGCTTCGACCGGGATCAGACGGTCGCCGACGCGGATTTCGCGGCCGGTGTCGTCGATGACCAGGGTGCTGGCCTCCATCCCGTTCTCGGCGCCGCGGCTGACGGTACCGGTCGAAACCTGCATCAGCTCGTAGCCGAGCAGCTCGCGGCCCTTGTCCGGCACGACCACGTCGGTCCAGATGGCTTCGAAGTCGACCGTGCGGCGACCGCGGAAGTCCAGGTCGGCGGCGCGCATGATGTCGCAGCAGGCCACGCGATCCAGGCGGGTGTAGCGCTGGGTCGGGCGGACCACGGCGTAGCGCGTGCCCGGGGTCTGGTCCGGCAGGTTCTTGATGTAGGCGACCTGGCCCTGGGTGACGCGCAGGCGGTCCTCTTCCAGGCCGACCACGTAGGGCAGGTGCTCGAACTCGTCCACGACCCGAAGGTTCTTCAGGAACGGCTCGATGTCCGACAGCGGGATGCCGCTGATCGGGGCTTCCTGGCGCGGACCCGGCTTGACCTGGGCCGCGACGCGGTCGAGGTAGGCCAGCGAGATCACGTCGCCCGGATAGATCAGGTGCGGATTCTTGATCTGCGGGTTGGCCTGCCAGATTTCCGGCCACAGCCACGGCCGCTTCAGGAAGCGAGCCGAGATGTCCCACAGGGTGTCGCCCCGTTTCACCACGTAGGTGTCGGGGTGGTCGCCACGCAGTTCCGCCGCAATGGCGTACGTGGCAACAGTCAGCAACGCGGCGGCGAAAACCGCGCGGATCGGTTTAAACATGGCGGCCATCTACCTGATTCCCCTTCCAGGTTTGCCCTCTGCGGGCACCCGGACTATAGCCCAGAAGCTGCGAACGTTAGCAGGCCTTTGCAGCCTATAACGGGGTTACAATGCAACCAAAGCTTGCGTATGTGACCCACGCCCCCATTTTCGACGCCATGGCCCTGCTCCCAATCCTAGAATTCCCCGATCCGCGTCTGCGGACCAAGGCCGTGCCGGTCGACGCCGCGCACGTGACCTCGCCGCAGTTCCAGAAGCTGCTCGACGACATGTTCGAGACCATGTACGAATGCCCCGGCATCGGCCTGGCCGCGAGCCAGGTCGACGTGCATCAGCGCTTCATGGTGATCGATGTGTCGGAAGAAAAGAACCAGCCGCTGGTGTTCGTCAATCCGGAGATCGTCGCCAAATCCGGCGAGCAGGTCTACCAGGAAGGCTGCCTGTCGGTGCCCGGCATCTTCGCCGACGTGACCCGCGCCAACGAGATCACGGTCAAGGCGATCGGCCGCGACGGCGCGGCGTTCGAGCTCAGCGCCGACGGTCTGCTCGCGGTGTGCGTGCAGCACGAGATGGATCACCTCGACGGCAAGCTGTTCGTCGACTACCTCTCGCCGCTCAAGCGCGAGATGGTGCGCAAGAAGCTCGCCAAGCAGCGCCGCCAGTCGGCCTGAGGGCCGCATCGGGGCGGGAGTGGGGAATCGGCGCGCCGCCGTGCGGCGCGCGCGGGTTTTCTGCTCCCGTTCCTCGTTTCTGTAGTCTTGCCCGCGCGGCGTCCGCCCGGGCGCGATGATGCGCGCCGGTCCGCCGGTCTTTAATTCCCAGTCCCCGATCCCCCATTCCCGAGCCCCCATGCGCATCGTATTCGCCGGTACTCCCGACTTCGCCGTGCCGAGCCTGCGCGCGGCCGCGCAGCGCAACGAGGTCGTGGCCGTCTACACCCAGCCCGACCGCCCCGCCGGGCGCGGCCGCGAGCTGGCGCTGTCGCCGGTCAAGCGCGAAGCGCTGGCGCGCGGCTTGCCGGTGATGCAGCCGGAGAACTTCAAGAGCGCGGCCGCGCGCGCGGCCCTGCGCGAACTGCAGCCCGACCTGATGGTGGTGGTGGCCTACGGCCTGATCCTGCCGCAGTCGGTGCTCGACATCCCGACCTACGGCTGCTGGAACGTGCACGCTTCTTTACTGCCGCGCTGGCGCGGCGCGGCGCCGATCCAGCGCGCGATCGAGGCCGGCGACCGCGACAGCGGCGTGTGCCTGATGCAGATGGAGAAGGGCCTCGACACCGGCCCGGTGCTGTTGTCGCAATCGCTGGCGATCGGCGAGGCCGAAACCGGCGGGCAGTTGCACGACCGCCTGGCCGCGCTCGGCGCGCAGGTGCTGAGCGACGGCCTGGGCCTGTTGCGCGCCGGCATGCGCCCGGTCGCGCAGCCGCAGCCTCAGGACGGGGTGACCTATGCGCACAAGCTCGACAAGGCCGAGGCGCGCCTGGACTGGACCCAGCCGGCGCCGGCCTTGGCGAACAAGGTGCGCGCCTTCAATCCCTGGCCGATGGCCGATGCGAACATCGCCGGCGAGCGCGTGCGCGTGCACGGCGCGATCGCGGTGCCGCTGCAGCACTCGTCCGAACCCGGCAGCGTGCTGCAGGCCGGGCGCGAGGGCATCGACATCGCCTGCGGCGAAGGCGCCCTGCGCATCCGCGTGCTGCAACGCGACGGCGGCAAGGCGATCACCGCCGCGGATTATTTGAACGGCCGGCGCGACCTCGCGGCCGCGCGCTGAGCATGAGCGACCGGCCTGCCCCGTCCGACCGAGCGCGCGGCAGCGCCGCGCACGCCGACGGCCTGCATAGCGGCAGCAAACCGCG
>NZ_JBPKJP010000178.1:0-3576 GCF_051217035.1 Lysobacter sp. 1R34A | reverse complement strand
CAACACTCATCGAAACCGCCGTTTTCCGCGCCCCGACAACCTTACAAACCGGTTGGCGGGCCGCGCATCTTACAGCAATGTTTCAGACCGTCAACACCTGTCCAAACCGCCGCTTCTGCGCGTCCCCGCCGATCGATGCATCCGCTCAGCGGGGCCGCGCATTATGCATACATGAACAGGGCTTGGGAAGCGATTTCGGAAAAAATGAATAGGGATTTTGGTGGCCGCGGCCGAAAGCCTTATGGGGCGGGCGTGACAGCGAAGAACGAGGGACGAGAAGCGAGTGACGAGTGAGAAGCGAATGGGGCTTCCACTCGCTCCTTACCCTCTACCTTCACTTTTCTGCCGGCCCCACCAGGCGAACCCGGGCGAAATTGCGCTTGCCCACCGCCAGCACGCCTTCGAAACCGGGGGTAAACACCTGCTGGGGGTCTTCCACGACCTGGCCGTCGACCTTGACCGCACGCTCCTTGAGCTTGCGGTTGCCCTCGGCATTGCTCGGCATCAACCCGGCCGCCACCAGCAGGGCGGCGATGCGCAGCCCCTCGGCCGGCACGCCGACGTCGGTGAGCGGCAGGGAGGCGATATCGCCCTCCCCGCGCACCGCCGCGTTCCAGCCGGCCATGGCCTGCTCGGCGGCCTGCGCCCCGTGGAAACGCGCCGCCAGTTCGCGCGCCAGGCGCATCTTGAGGTCGCGCGGGTTGAGCTGGCCGGCGGCGATCTCCTCCTTGAGCCGCGCCGCCTCGGCGATGCCGATCTCGAAGCTCAACAGGTCGATCCAGCGCCACATCAGCACGTCGTCGATCTTCATCGTCTTGGTGACGATGTCGATCGCCGGCTCGTTGATGCCGATGTAGTTGCCGAGCGACTTGGACATCTTGTTGACGCCGTCCAGCCCCTCCAGCAGCGGCATGGTCAGGACGATCTGGGCCGGCTGGCCGTGGTGCTCCTGCAGGCCGCGGCCCATCAACAGATTGAATTTCTGGTCGGTGCCGCCGAGCTCGACGTCGCACTGCAGCGCCACCGAGTCGTAGCCCTGCACCAGGGGATACAGGAATTCGTGGATCGCGATCGGCTGCTGGGCGGCGTAGCGCTTGGCGAAGTCGTCGCGCTCGAGCATGCGCGCGACCGTGTGCTGGGCGGCGAGCTTGATCATGTCGGCCGAGCTCATCTGGCCAAACCATTCGGAATTGAAGCGGACCTCGGTGCGCTCCTTGTCCAGCACCTTGAACACCTGGTCGGCGTAGGTCTGGGCATTGGCGAGCACGTCCTCGCGGGTCAGCGGCTTGCGGGTGACGTTCTTGCCGGTCGGGTCGCCGATCATCCCGGTGAAGTCGCCGATCAGGAAGATCACCTGATGGCCCAGGTCCTGGAACTGCCGCATCTTGTTGAGCAGGACGGTGTGGCCGATGTGCAGGTCGGGCGCGGTCGGGTCGAACCCGGCCTTGATGCGCAGCGGGCGGCCGCCGGCCTGCATCGATGCGGTCAGGCGGGCTTCGAGCTCCTCGCGCTTGAGGATTTCGTCGGCGCCGCGGGCGATCAGGTCGAGGGCTTCTTGTACGGATGAGGACACGTGGGGACTCGCTAGGCGGCCGCGCCCGCAATGCGAACTCGGTCACGGATTCAGGTTAATTGGGGGTTAAACGAAACTGGGCCGCCTGGGGAGAAAAACCCCATTCAGCTCAAGGGTTTGACGCGTACTACTCGTGTGACTATGGTAACGCCGCTACGCGGCCTTCACACCTCAGACGAGGGATTCATCCATGACAGTACCCGAGCAGGCTTCCAGTGTGAGCGCGCAACGTCGCGAACGACTGAAAGCCCTGCGTGAAGCCGCGTTGCGCCGCCCCGTGCTGGCGCGTCATCTTTCCGATGGATTCAACGGTCGCTGGTCGGGCCGGCAGTGGGTGCAGGCCGCGCTGTTCGCGACCCTGGGCATGATGGTTGCGGCCATCGTGCCGGGTTTCAGCCAGTCGACCGCCTCGGTGCGCATGCACGAGCCGCGCCAGTCCTTGGCGCTGGCCCTGCCGCCGCTGCCGATCGCCCGCGTCCGCGGCGAACACGGCGACAGCTGGCAGCTGGTGCGGATCAACCGCGGCGAGACCCTGGGCTCGGTATTCGAGGACCTCGACATCCCGGCCTCGACGATGCACAAGATCCTCGAGCAGCCCGGCGCCAAGGAAGCCCTCAAGCGCATGAAGCCGGGGACCGAGCTCGGCTTCGACATGCCGGTCAACGGCAGCCTGCGCACCTTCCGCTACGATCGCGACGACAGCCACCGCGTCGAGCTGAGCCTCGCCGGCGACAAGATTACCCAGAAGATCATCGCCCGTCCCACCGAGCGCCGCACCGTGGTCCTGAGCGGCAAGGTCGGCAAGTCGCTGTTCCGCTCGGCGCGCAAGGTCGGGCTGACGCCGGCCAACATCAACACCCTGACCGACGACATCTTCAAGTACGACATCGACTTCAACGAGGACGTCGGCGCCGAGGACCGCTTCAGCGTGGTGGTCGAGCAGACTTGGCGCGAGGGCGAGCTGATCGGCACCGGCCCGGTGCTCGCGGCGACCTTCACCAGCGAAGGCCGCCTGCACACCGGCTTCCGCTTCGAACGCGGCGGCAAGCCCGAGTACTTCACCGGCGACGGCCGCCCGCTGAAGAAGAGCTTCATCCGCATGCCGATCCCGTATGCGCGCCTGACCTCGGGCTTCGGTTCGCGCCGTCACCCGGTGCTGGGCCGCATCCGCATGCACACCGGCGTCGACTACGGCGCGGGCACCGGCACGCCGATCATGGCCGCGGGCGATGCGCGCGTGCAGTTCGTCGGCTGGAAGGGCGGCTACGGCCGCGCGGTGATCCTCGACCACGGCCGCGGCTACACCACGCTGTACGGACACATGTCGAACTTCGGCCGGATCCGCCCGGGCCAGCACGTCGCCCAGGGCACGGTGATCGGCTACGTCGGCAGCTCCGGCCTGGCGACCGGCCCGCACCTGCATTACGAATTCCGCATCAACGGCGTGCACCGCAATCCCTTGTCGGTGACGATGCCGCCGCCGGAACCGCTCAGCGGCGCGGCGCTGGCCCAGTTCCGCACCCAGACCGGCGTGGCCCTGGCGCGGATCCGTCAGGTCGAAAACATCATCTATGCCGATGCCGGCCCGGCGCCGACCGCGGCCCCGGCCAAGCCCGGCACGAAGAAGAAGACCACCAAGGCCTGACCGGCCGCGGCGAGCGAAAGGCCTCTTCGGAGGCCTTTCTGCTTTTTGGGCGTCGTCGTGCCATGCGGCGATGGGACAGGTTACCGTGGGGCGCTATGGCTGCAAGGTGGTCGTGGTTGAGGATTCGGTCTCCACTGCCATCGATGTCGCTCTGCCCTTTTCAAGCCTCAGGGACTTTCGTCGTGGTTGAGAATTCTTCGGTCCCGGGGGCTACTGGCGTCGCAGTCCCGGCTACAACCTCCGCCGTGATCCCTGCTTTCACTCGCGCCGCTACGCCTGTTTCAGGCCTCAGGAACTTTCGTCGTGGTTGAGAATTCTTCGATCCCTGCTTTCACTCGCGCCGCTACGCCTGTTTCAG
>NZ_JBPKJP010000177.1:0-4023 GCF_051217035.1 Lysobacter sp. 1R34A | reverse complement strand
CCGATGCCGTTGCCGCCGACCCGCAGATCGGTGGCGCCGCCGCCGATGCCGTCGACGCCCTGGCCGACACCGCCGGGATTGACCGCTTGCGAGCCTTGCCCGCCGACCCAGATCGACAGCGCCGTGCCCGGGGTGACCGCGAGCGTGCCGCGCACTCGTCCGCCGAGACCGCCAGTGCCGCCCGGCGAGTTGGGGCTGCCGCCGATGGTGCCGGCGCCGCTGCGACCGGCGCCGCCCTGGGCGCCACTGAGGTAGACGGTCAGCGAATGCACGCCGGCCGGCACCGTGATGGTCTGTTCGCCACCGGTGAAGCCGAACGCCGCCGGCGTTTCGCCGACGCCGCAGCTCTGCGCCTGCGCCGTGCCGGTCATGCCGAGCCCCGCCAACAACAGCAGGCCGCCTAAACGGGTCATGGCCCCGCGCGCAGCGCGCAAGGCCGGATCGAGGCGCAGGCGCGTACTCGCGCCGGCTCGGAATCGCAACGTCTTCATACCCATCATCTCGCCCCCTAGGCGAACCGCATCGCGGCTGCGCGAAACCCACGCACATGCGGCCGCGCGCACGGCTTGTGCGCCTCGAACGCGGTGCTCCCCTGCAAAGATCGTTCTGAGCCTTACCGCTCGCGGCCTACCCCGAGGCCGGACGAGCGTCCGGCCTCAGCCGGTACTCGGAACACAAACGTCCCTCCCTGGGACGCTTCGTCGGAACAGTTAACGCGTAATGAAGCCCGAACCGGACAACCTAGCGCCTTCAATACTGTGGCAGGCGACACATTAATCCAGAAGACTCGAATTTTCAGTACCGCTGGTCCGACGATCCGCGCGCGAGCTTCACAAGAGCGGCCAAGGCGCGCCGCCCCAGCGGGCTTGCCGAGTCGGGCGCAGCGCCGGACTCGATCGGTCGGCTCATGACCCGGCTCTCGCGAAACCAGGGCCTCCGGCAAATCCGGCTGCGAGCCTCGCGGGCGCCGGCGGATGCGGTCGTGGCCGCGCCACTGCCGCCCCGGGTACAATCCTCCGGCTCGCTGCACTCAGGCGCAGCGCGGTCGTAGAGCAGCCGGCTACACCGTGAAATCGCAACGGCCCCGTAGCTCAGCTGGATAGAGCATCCCCCTCCTAAGGGGAAGGTCACACGTTCGAATCGTGTCGGGGTCGCCAACCATGCAGCGCCGCTCATGCGCGCTGCCGGCGTCCGCGAGGACGCCTCCTTTCCGTCTCGCCGCGCCACGGCGCGACCATCACTTGGAGCTTTCGGTATGACCCACCCCGTTCTCGCCGCCCTGGGACTCAAAGACAACGAGTCCGGCACCTACCTCGGTCATGGCGAATGGTCGACGACCGCCGACGCCGGCGTGCTGGAGCCGATCAACCCCACCGACGGCGAAGCGCTGGCGCGCGTGCAGGCATCCTCGCAGAACGACTACGACACCATCGTTGAGCGCGCTCAGGCCGCCTTCGCGGTATGGCGCACCACCCCGGCGCCGCGCCGCGGCGAAGCGATCCGCCTGTGCGCCGATGCGCTGCGCAAGCACAAGGATGCGCTGGGTTCGCTGGTCGCGCTGGAAATGGGCAAGTCCAAGCCGGAAGGCGACGGCGAAGTGCAGGAGATGATCGACATCGGCGATTTCGCCGTCGGCCTGTCGCGCCAGCTGTACGGCCTGACCATGCATTCCGAGCGCCCGGGCCACCGCATGTACGAGCAGTGGCATCCGCTCGGCCTGGTCGGGGTGATCTCGGCGTTCAACTTCCCGGTCGCGGTGTGGGCCTGGAACTCGTTCATCGCGGCGATCTGCGGCGACATCACCATCTGGAAGCCCTCGCCGAAGACCCCGCTGTCGGCGATCGCCTCGATGAAGATCTGCAACGAAGCGCTGCGCGCGGCCGGCTTCCCGAACATCTTCTTCCTGTTCAACGACGCCGGCACCGAGCTGGCCTCGAACTTCGTCGACGACAAGCGCATCGCACTGGTCAGCTTCACCGGTTCGACCAAGGTCGGCCGCGCGGTCGGCGAGCGCGTCGCGCGCCGCATGGGCCGCTCGCTGCTCGAACTCGGCGGCAACAACGCCATCATCGTCGACGCCAGCGCCGACCTGAAGCTCGCGATTCCGGCGATCGCGTTCGGCGCGGTCGGCACCGCCGGCCAGCGCTGCACCACCACCCGCCGCCTGTTCGTGCACGAGTCGATCCATGACGACGTGCTGGCCAAGCTGGTCGCCGCGTTCAAGCAGGTCGAGAAGAAGATCGGCGACCCGACCGATCCGGCCAACCTGATGGGCCCGCTCAACAGCCGCGATGCGGTGCAGGCTTACCTCGACGCGGTCGAGAAGGCCAAGGCCAGCGGCGGCAAGGTCGAGACCGGCGGCGCGCAGATCGAGCGCAAGGGCAACTTCGTCCTGCCGACCATCATCACCGGCCTGAGCAACGACGCCGAAGTGGTGCAGACCGAGACCTTCGCGCCGATCCTGTACGTGATGAAGTTCAAGACGCTCGAAGAGGCCATCGCCCTGCAGAACGACGTGCCGCAAGGCCTGTCGTCGTCGATCTTCACCGCCAACCTCAAGGCCGCCGAAGCCTTCCTGTCGGCCGCGGGCTCCGATTGCGGCATCGCCAACGTCAACATCGGCACCTCCGGCGCCGAAATCGGCGGCGCGTTCGGCGGCGAGAAGGAAACCGGCGGCGGCCGCGAGTCGGGTTCGGACGCGTGGCGCGCCTACATGCGCCGCCAGACCAACACGATCAACTACTCCGACGCATTGCCGCTGGCGCAGGGCATCAAGTTCGATCTGTAAGCGCGAGCGGCGATGCCGTTCTCCGATCGAACGCAAGGCCCGTTGCCGCCGGGGTTTCCCCTGGCGGCGACGGATGCCGCGGGCCGGCCGATCGACGCCGGCACGCGGGTCCGCATTGCCAGCCTGCCCCACTGGCTGATCCACGACCTGCCCGAATCCGAGGTCGCGCTGTTGCGCCGCTTCGAAGGCCGCTCGCTGCCGGTGCTGCGCATCGACGCTCATGGTTATCTGTGGTTCGGCGAGCAGACGGCGCAGTTCTGCCTGAGGCCGGACGAGGTGACGGTCGAGCCCGACGCTGCGGGCGACGCCGACTGAAGCGCCCCGCCGCGGCGACCATGCGGTCCTGTGATCTCAAGCGCCCCCCTCCCGCACCGACTCGATCGCAGACCGCGACCGATTCGAGATAACCGCCGCGCCACTGCTCCTGGCATGGCTCGCCAGATGGACCGGCGACGCTGAGGGAGAGATCGGGTGGACACACGGAACCGCAGCATCCGCCTGCGCATGCTGGCCTTCGGGGTGATCGGCTTCGCCGCCGCGCTGACCGCGGTGGCCGCGCCGCAATGCGACCATTGCCTGACCCGCCACTACGCCTGCCGCACCGACAACTCTGGCGACACTCAACCCTGCCTGGAGAAATGAGGGTTTTCGACATGGCCAACGGTTGCGCGATGAGCTTTCCGCCGGACTGATCGATTGCGGCGCAGCTACGCCGCGATGAGCCACGCGCAGGCAAGCCGCGGCACCAGCCCCGGCTTGCTTCGTTACGGATGCCGCGTTCGACGCGCTCCGACGGGGAGCCGGACGCGCCGCGCCCGTCGTATCCTGTGGCCCGATCCAATCGCGAAGGAACGTCCCTCCATGCAAACCCCCGTCCGCCAGACCAACGTCCTGGCCATCATCAGCCTGATCGCCGGCATCCTCGGCTGGACCCTGCTGCCGCTGATCGGCAGCCTCGGCGCCATCGTCACCGGTCACATGGCCCGCGGCCAGATCCGCCGCGAGCCCGAACGCTACGACGGCAACGGCCTGGCCATCGGCGGCCTGATCCTCGGCTGGGGTTCGGTGATCATCGCCGTGCTCAGCATCATCGTGATCGTGCTGTTTTTCGGCGGCCTGGCCACCATCGTGGCCCTGAGCGGCCAGCAATAATAGCGATCCGCGCGGTGCGTCCGCGGACGCATCGCGCGCCGCCTCGCCTCCCGGCGGGCGCCCGGTTCCACCGGCCGCCGCCG
>NZ_JBPKJP010000176.1:0-4167 GCF_051217035.1 Lysobacter sp. 1R34A | reverse complement strand
GCGGCCTGCACCGGCGCCCGCGCCGGGACCGCGCGCGCCGCCGGGCTTGCCGCCGTAGGGCTTGCGGCCCTGGCCGTCGGGATTGCGGTGACCGCTGGGGCCGGTCTCGACGCCATCGGGCACGTACCAGGTGCGGAACGCGGCCGGATTGCCGTCCGGCAGGGGCTTGGGACCCTTTTCCTTGCGCTGCTTGAACGGCTTGTGCGACTGGTTGGCCGCGGCTTCGCCGCTGACCGTCAGGCCGCCGTGCTTGCGCGGGCCGCCGCGGCCGCGGCCGCCGCGGTCTTCGCGGACATGATCGAAGCGGCGCAGTTCGCGGCCTTCGTCGGCGGTGTTATGGCCGCCGACGTAACCGTGGGCGCGTTCGCCGGACAGGTGCACGGTCGACTTGGCCGCCTTGCGCTGGCCGATCACCGGCTGCAGGGTCAGCGCCGAAGGCGTGCCGTCTTCCAGGCCGAGGTCGCCGCGCAGGGCGTCGACCTTGTCGGCGACCAGTTCCTGCGACTGGCCGCGCAGCAGTTCGCGCGGCAGCGATACGGTGCCGTAGCGGATGCGCTTGAGGCGGCTGACTTGGCAGCCCTGCGATTCCCACAGGCGGCGCACTTCGCGGTTGCGGCCTTCCTTGACCACGACCCGGAACCAGTCGTGCGAATCGCTGCCGCCGATGCGTTCGATCTCGTCGAACTTGGCCGGGCCGTCTTCGAGGGCGACGCCGCGGGCGAGGCGGTCGACGAGGTTGTCGGGTACCTGCTCCTGGCCTTCCGGCGCGCGCACGCGGCAGACGTACTCGCGCTCGACCTCGAAGGAGGGATGCATGAGCGCGTTGGCGAGTTCGCCGTCGGTGGTCAGCAGCAGCAGGCCGGTGGTGTTGATGTCGAGGCGGCCGATCGCGATCCAGCGCGCGCCCTTCAGCGCGGGCAGCGAATCGAAGATGGTCGGTCGGCCTTCGGGGTCTTCGCGCGTGGTCACTTCGCCTTCGGGCTTGTTGTACATCAGCACGCGCGAGGGCTCGGTCAGGGCGCTGGCGATGAAGCTGCGGCCGTCGAGTTCGATCTTGTCGCCGCCCTTGATGCTCATGCCGACCTGGGCGGTCTCGCCGTTGACCTTGACCAGGCCGTCGGCGATGCGCTGCTCGAGCGCGCGGCGCGAGCCCAGGCCCGCTTGCGCGAGGACCTTGTGCAGGCGTTCTTCCAGACGCGGCGCCTCGGCGGTCGCGCCGGCGTCGCTGCCGCGCTTCAGTGAGAGCTTGCGGCGGTTTTCTTCAGTCATTTCTGTTGCTCCGGCCGGTCGTCTTCGGACTCGGCCTCAAATTCCGGAACGGTCGTCGTCTCGACGGCGTGTTGGTCTTGCTCGTGATCGTTCGCGTCCGCCGCGCGCTCGCCCGGCGCGGCTTCGGGGTCGTCCGAAAGGACGGTTGTATCGGTGTCGCTGTCTGTATCGCTGGCGGCGTCGGCGCTTTCGTCTGCGCCGGCGTCGCCGGATTCGGTGCGGGCTTCGCCGCCGTCGACGGTCTCGTCGGCGGCGGTGGGCTCGTCGCTATCGCCGCTGGAGTCGGCCGGCTCGGCCGATCCGCTGGACTCGCCCGATTCGTCGGCGGCGCCGGACGAGTCGCGCTCGTCGTCGCCGGCTTCGGCATCGTTGCTGGCTTCGCCGTCGTGGCCGGCCTCGTCGTCCTGGCCGCTGGCGATGCCGCCGGTGGCGATCGCTTCGCCGTCGAGCGGCAGCTGCGGCTCCAGCTCGCCGATGTCCTTGAGCTCCGACAGCGGCGGCAGTTCGTCCAGGCGCTTGAGGCCGAAGTAATCGAGGAAGGCCTTGGTGGTGCCGAACAGGGCCGGCTTGCCGGGCACGTCGCGGTGGCCGACCACGCGGATCCACTCGCGCTCTTCCAGGGCCTTGATGATGTTGCTGCTGACCGCGACGCCGCGGACCTGTTCGATCTCGCCGCGGGTGATCGGCTGGCGGTAGGCGATCAGCGCCAGGGTCTCGAGGGTGGCGCGGGTGTAGCGGGTCTGGCGCTCGGTCCACAGGCGCGCGACCCAGGCGTGGACGTCGGCCTGGACCTGGAAGCGGAAGCCCGAGGCCAGTTCGACCAACTCCACGCCGCGCTCGGCGCAGCCCTCGCGCAAGGTTTCCAGCGCGGTCTCGACGCTGTCGGCCGGTGCCGGCTGGTCCTCGGGGAACAGGGCATGCAGCTGCGCCAGCGTCAGCGGCTGGTTGGCCGCGAGCAGGGCGGCTTCGACGATGCGGGTGACGAGGAGTTGGTCCATGGAATGCGTCTGAATCGTTGCGTTGGCGATCGGCCCTGGAGCCGGTGCGGAATCGGTGCCTGGGCGGTGGTCGGCCGGTCCTAGCTGTTTGGAAGCGGGCTATTCGGAAGCGGGCTACGTGGAAGCGGGCTACGTGGAAGCGGGCTACGTGGAAGCGGGCCAGGAAGGAGCGGGGTGTCCGGGCCATCGCGGCCGCGTGCGCGGCAGACGGAGGCCGAGCTGTGGAAACGTTCGAACGATGCGGCCCCGGCCCCTGCCGGGATCCACTCCGCCCCGGCGGGGCGGCACGACGGCGACAGCCAGGTCACGACAGCCAAGTCACGAAACCCGGTCGTCGTTGGCGGCGTCGTCGAACTCGCTGCTGAGTTCGATTTCGTCGGGGTCCTTCATCAGCGCCAGCGACTTGACGTAGATCGGCGCCGGCGGGCGGCCCTCTTCGGGCTGCTCCTGGACGATCTCGATCAACTGTTCCTTGGCCAGGGTCAGCAGGCCCAGGAACGTTACCACTATGCCGAGCCGGCCTTCTTCGACCGTGAACAGCGATTCGAAACGGTGGAACACGCCGTCGGACATGCGGGTCAGCAACTCGCCCATGCGCTGGCGGACGCTCAGGGCATCGCGCTTGATCGCGTGCTGGGTGTACAGCTCGGCACGCTTGAACACGTCGTGCAGGGCCAGCAGCATCTCGCGCAGGTCGACCGGCGGCGGCAGTTTGACCGAGGCCCGGTCCGGCACGTAAGCCTGCGCCGGGCTGGTGTCGCGGTCCTGGCGGGGCAGGCTGTCGATGTCTTCGGCCGCCTTCTTGAAGCGCTCGTACTCCTGCAGCCGGCGGACCAGCTCGGCGCGCGGGTCTTCTTCGATCCCTTCCTCGTTCGCCGCGCGCGGCAGCAGCATGCGCGACTTGATCTCGGCCAGGATCGCGGCCATCACCAGGTATTCGGCGGCCAGCTCGAAACGCATCTCGTGCATGGCCTGGATGTAGGTCACGTACTGACGGGTGATCTCGGCGACCGGGATGTCGAGAATCTCCAGATTCTGACGGCGGATCAGGTACAGCAGCAGGTCGAGCGGGCCTTCGAACGCGTCCAGGATGACTTCGAGCGCGTCCGGCGGGATGTAGAGATCCTGCGGAATCTGCAGCACCGGCTGGCCGTGGACCATCGCCAGCGGCATCTCCTGCTGCTGAGGCGGCGTCGGGGCGGGGCTGGATTCGGTCGCGACGGGCGCGGGTTCGTTGCTCATTCGAAACCGGCCCCTCCGGGCCGTGGGCACTGCGGTTACGACGATGCTTGCGGCGCATGGCCGCATCGAGAGTCGCGCCAGGCCGTGCAAGGACCGGGATCGAGCTTCCCTGCGGGTGCTGCGGACCACTCAGAAAGGCGTGTGCTTTAGGCCCGAACGGCCCCGTCCTGCGCGTCACGACGAGGCGTGGCGGCTGAGACGAAGGGGTTGCGGGCGTGAGCCGGTGGTCTGCAGCTGTGCACTGGCGTACTGGCGCACCGATGGTGTGCGGGGAAGTACGGGTGCTGACGTGGCGACGGCGTGGATCCTGTCGCGACGGGCCGCTGCATCCGGCCTCGGGCAATTGACAGTTAGGGTAAGGGCTGGGGCGGGCAGTGTCCAGCGCCGGCATGAACGCCGGCCGGTCGCGGCGCGACGGCGGCGGTCCGGGCCGGGCCGGGCCGGGCGGCGGCTACGACGCCCGGGTCGGCCGATCGCGGCGGAGGCGTGCCGGGTCTGTCGCCGGGCCGTGCGGCTAATTAGACTGGGCAGGCATAACTAATGGACTGGGGAATCGCAATGAACCAAGCAAGGACAGTCGCCGCTGCCCTGATGTTGGCGCTGGCGGGCTGCAACGCGCCCGCGCCCGAGGCGGGCAACGCCGCCGAGCCGGCTGCGC
>NZ_JBPKJP010000175.1:0-4306 GCF_051217035.1 Lysobacter sp. 1R34A | reverse complement strand
CGGCGCGCGCGCGAGCACCAGCGCCGCGCCGAGCAGGCCGTCGCTGGGCCACATCGTCTGCAGCGGGCCGGTCGCGGCGCCGTCGTAGCCGACCAGCAGCACCGCCTCGTCGCCGGCGGCGATCTGGGCCAGCGCTTCGATCAGGCCCTGGGCGAAGGTCGCCTCGAGCGCGCTCAGCGCGGTGGTGGGGCGCATCGCGCCGGCGCCGATGGTCCAGTAGCCGGCGGCGGCGTTATGCACCGAATTGTGGAAGCGGGTCGGCGAGATCGTCCGCGGTTCGCTCGCCAAGGTCGCGCACATGTAGTCGGTGATCGCCATGTCGCCGTGGCAGGACACGAAGACCGAGGGCAGTTCGGCCGGATCGCGGGCGGCGGCCTGGCAGGCGGCGAGCGCGACTTCCAGGGCCACCGCCACCGTCTCCGGCGCGCGCCGGCGTTCGTTCGGCGCCAGCAACTGCGGCGACGGCCGCGAAGGCGCGTCGGCGACGAGTTCGCCGTGCGCGGCGAAAGCACGAGCGGCTTCCCACGAGGGCAGGCCGCGGCTCCAATAGCCCACGCTTTCGACGACGGCGCTGAGCACCGGCGAGCGCCTCGCCGGCGGGTCGAGATCGGCGGCGGTCATGGGCGCGCGAACACCAGCGAGCAATTGTTGCCGCCGAAGCCGAAGGAGTTGTTCATGGCGTAGCGGATCCGGGTGTCGGCCGAATCGAAGCGGATCTGCGGGCCGTTGGCCGGATCGGGCACGACGCTGTTGAGTGTGCCCGGCAGGTGCTCGCGTTCGAGGGCGAGCAGGGCGATGGCCGACTCGACGATGCCGGCCGCGCCGAGCGTATGCCCGGTCCAGCCCTTCGTCGAGGAGGCGTGCAGGGTGTCGGGGAACAGCGCGGCGATCGCCAGCGCCTCGATCTTGTCGTTGGCCGGCGTGGCGGTGCCGTGCAGGTTCAGGTAACCGACCTCGGCCGCGTCGACGCCGGCGCGGGCCATCGCGTCGCCCATCGCCAAGCGCGCGCCCAGGCCTTCGGGGTGCGGCGAGGACATGTGGTGGGCGTCGCTGGATTCGCCGTAGCCGCGCAGCTCCAGCGCGGCGCGTTCGCCTTCGTCGAGGCGCTCGAGCACGGCGTAGCCGCCGGCCTCGCCGAGCGACAGGCCGATGCGCTCGGCATCGAAGGGGCGGCAGGGCGCGTTGGAGACCAGTTGCAGTGAGTTGAAACCGAACAACACGCTGCCGCACAGGGTGTCGACGCCGCCGACCAGGGCCGCGTCGGCCAGGCCTGCGGCGATCAGGCGCGCGGCCTGGGCGAACACCTTGGCGCTCGACGAGCAGGCGGTGGCGACGGTCACGCAGGGGCCGCGCAGGCCGGTCGCGGCGGCGACGAAGGCGCCCAGCGAATGCGGCGTATGCAGGGTCGGCCGGGCCAGGTCCTCGGGGAATGCGCGGCCGTCGTCGCGCAGGCGGGTATAGGCCTCCTCGGTCGCGCCGATGCTCGAGGTGGAGGTGCCGACGATCACCGCGACCCGTCCGGCGCCGTGGCGGGCGACCGCGGCGGCCAGCGCTTCGCGTACGCCGTCGTGCTGCAGGCTCAGCCAGGCCAGGCGGTTGTTGCGGCATTCCCACTCGCTCAGCGCGTCCGGCAGGGCGGCGTCCTCGAGCCCTTCGACCCGGCCGATCCAGCAGTCCAGCGGCGGCTCGCCGGCGGCGAGCGGGGCGAAATCGTTGTGCCGCAGGCCGCTGCGCCGCTCGCGCAGGGCGCTCGCCTGGGCGTCCAGGCCGCGGCCGAGCGCGGTGGTCGCGGTGTAGGCGCGGACCGCCAGCGGCGGCATCGGTAAAGGTGGGGACGTCACGTAGTCGGTAGAATCGCGCGGTGGGGAACGCCCGCAGTATAGCGAGGGGCGCTCGGGGCGCCGCCGGCGGGGCCGCGGTCCCGGCCGGCCGCCGCGATGCAGCGACGCTGAATGCTTCATGCGCGGGCGCTCGAATTCGTCCGTGAATCCGTCCGAATCGTCTGTCCGTGCCGCGATGCCGCCTTGCGGCGGGGGCGCGGCACCCTCATACCGCAGTACTCGTCGCCTCGTTCCGGTCTTTCTAGCCATGCAGGTCGCTTCCGCCGCCATGTCCCACCGCCTCGGCCACCGCCTGTCCCTGTTGGGCGATCGCGACGTGCTGCACGTCGCCGCGGTGGCCTCGGCCGCGTGCGTGCTCAGCGCCGGCCTGGTCTACGTCGGCTACTTCGTGCACGTGCTGCGGGTCGCGCGCAACGCGCCCTGCCAGCCCGAGCGAGGCGAATGCGTGCTGTTGTTCGGCAAGCACGCGCCCGGCGGCCGTCTCGACCAGGATTTCGAGGCGCGTCTGGACCGCGCGGTGTCGTTGTGGCGCGAGCGTCCGCCGCGCAACGTGGTGCTGCTCGGCGGCGGCGCCGCCGACGAGCCCAGCGAGGCCGAGCTCGCGCGCCACGGCCTGCTCGCGCGCGGTTTCGCCGCGGATGCGCCGATGCAACTGGAGTCGGAATCGCGCGATACCCTGCAGAACCTGCGCAACGCCCGGGTCGTGCTCGGCGAGGGCATGCGCTCGCGCGTCACTTTGCTGAGCAGCCGCTACCACCTCGCGCGCTGCGCCCTGTTCGCGCGCCAGCTCGGCTACGACTGGGAGCTGTGCGCGGCCGAGCCGCGCCTGCGCTTGAGCCCGCGCATGATGTGGCGCCTGGCCGGCGAAGCGGCTTACGTGTGCATGAGCGACATCGGTGCGCGCTGGGCGCGGCTGACCGGCAACCGGCGCATGCTCGCGCGGGTCAGCTGAACCCAATCGCCGAACCGCACCGCTGAACCGCAGGTGGCGTCCGGCCGCGCGGCCCAGTTTCGCAATGGGAAAATCCGGCGTCGTGACCGGCGTCTGCGGCCCGTGTGACGGTTATCCGCAGTCGCCTGGACCGAACGTCCCTGCGCGCGAGCGTGCCTCGCCAGGGCGGGGACGCGGCGTGAGCTCAGACGCTGGCGCTGCGCCGGGCCTTCGCCGGCCGCGCGGCCGGCACGCGGATCGGTTCGGCGGCGGTCTTGCGCGACAGCGCCTCGCGCAGATGCGCTTCGTTGCCCGAGCACACCGCGAGCACGCGGCAGGGGCTCGCCGATGCGGCGATGTAGGCATGGCCCATCGCGCTGTCGAAATAGATCGAGTCGCCGACGTCCAGGCGCGCCGGCGCGTACAGCTCGCTGTGCAGTTCGACCGTGCCTTCCAGGACCAGGGCGAATTCCTCGCCGGTGTGGCGGATCAAATCGCCGAACTCTTCCAGCGAACGCGCGTGGACCTCGGCGATGATCGGCACCAGGCGCTTGTTGAGCAGTTCCGAGGCCGGATAGAAGTGGTGGTAGTGCTCGGTGCGGATCGCATAACCCTCGCCGGCGCGGGTTATGCTGCGGCGTCCGCTGAAGTTTTCGTTGACTCCCGGCGGTTGCGACGAGAACAACTCGCCGATGTCGACTTCCAGGCCCTGGGCGATGCGGGTGAGCTTGTCGAAACTCAACGACATCTTGCCGTTCTCGATCTTCGACAGAGTCGAGATCGGCAGGCCGGTGCGCGCGCCGATCTCGGCCAGGGTCCAGCCGCGCTGACGGCGCAGCATCCGCAGCGCGATCCCGGGATTCGGGACCGCGGGAGCGGCCGTGGTTACGTTCTGGCTGCGCTTGGCGGGCATGAAGGCGGCCGAGAGGGGTCACGGACGACTCTAGGCGGCCCCCCGGGCCTTGCCAAGCCGCGAAAGCCAACCGTTGTTTACTTATCGAAAATAATTTTCCGATCCGGAAAGCGGGGCGGCGCAGCCGCAGACGGCTCGGACCACGTCGATTCGCCCGTTTCGGAGAGGGGCCGGGGCGATCGTTCGCGCTTTCGCACCCCGGGGCCTCGCCACCGCGACCGCGTACACTCGCCGCGAACGTCCGCGCCCGGGGCGACCGGCAGCGCATGCCTTGGAATACCGGGCGACGGCGCAGCCGCTTTCGGGGGTCAGATGAAGTCCAAGCGTTCGATGCGCGGCATCGCGGTGTCCGGCGCCGCGGTGATGATGTTGGCCGGTTCCCTGTGGGCGCAGTCGCCGCCGGCGGACCCGCCCGAAGCGGCCAAACCGCCGCCCGTCGCCTCCGCGCCGACCAAGGTCCAGTCAAGCGGAGCCGCACCAACTCGAGCCGAGCCGATCGAAACCGAGCCGGTCAAAGCCGAGCCCGTCAAAGCCGAGCCGCTCAAAGCCGAGCCGATCAAGGCAGCGCCGGCCGCAGCCGCCCCGCCGCGCACGCCCCCGCGGGTGGCGAGTCCGGCCCGG
>NZ_JBPKJP010000174.1:0-4416 GCF_051217035.1 Lysobacter sp. 1R34A | reverse complement strand
GCGACCGCTTCCGCCCGCGCCGGACCTGCGTTATCAGGCACTTGAGGCGATGCGCCGCAGCGGCGCGACGGCGCCGGCCACCCGCCGCCGTCGCGCAGCGGGCCGAGGCGGCAGGCTAT
Source organism: Lysobacter sp. 1R34A (assembly GCF_051217035.1). Lineage (NCBI taxonomy): Bacteria > Pseudomonadati > Pseudomonadota > Gammaproteobacteria > Lysobacterales > Lysobacteraceae > Lysobacter > Lysobacter sp. 1R34A. The sequence continues at coordinate 4,297 of NZ_JBPKJP010000174.1, read as the reverse complement.
CATTTGCGCATGAATCCGCCCGACTCCGCGCCCGACGCGGCCGCACCGACGGCCACCGCTGCTTCCAGCACGGCCAGCCCCTCCCACGCCGCGCAGAGCATCGACACCGATGTCCTGGTGATCGGCGGCGGCCCGGCCGGCACCACCGCGGCGACCCTGCTCGCGCGCAAGGGCTGGAAGGTGTTGCTGCTGGAAAAGGGCAGCCACCCGCGCTTCCACATCGGCGAATCGTTGCTGCCGATGAACCTGGCCATCCTCGATCGCCTCGGCGTGCTCGAACAGGTGCGCGCGATCGGCATCCACAAGCCCGGCGCCGAGTTCCCGATCGACGCCGAGCGCTACAACACCTTCCGCTTCGAGCGCGCGCTCAACCCGGTCTACGGTTACGCCTTCCAGGTCAAGCGCGAGGAGTTCGACGAACTGCTGTTCCGCCACGCCCAGGCCAACGGCGTCGACGCGCGCGAGCGGGTCAAGGTCGAGAAGATCGAGTTCGGCGCCGACGGCCGCCCGGCCGTGGTCCACGCCCGCGGCGACGACGGCAGCGAGTTGCGGGTGCGCCCGCGCTACCTGGTCGACGGCAGCGGCCGCGACACCTTCCTCGGCGGCCAGCTCAAGCTCAAGCAGAAGAACCCGTTGCACCAGTCGGCGGCGATCTTCAGCCACTTCACCGGCGTGCAGCGCCGCGAGGGCGAGGACGCCGGCAACATCACCGTGCAGCGTTTCGCCCACGGCTGGATGTGGCTGATCCCGCTGCAGCGCGACGTGATGAGCGTCGGCGCGGTGTGTTTCCCCGAATACCTCAAGCGGCGCCGCGGCGACAGCGAAGCCTTCCTGATGCAGACGCTGGAGTCCGAGCCCTCGGTGTGGCGGCGAATGCAGGGCGCGCAGCGCTGCGGCGACGTTCACGTCACCGGCAACTATTCCTACACCTGCGCGCGCATGACCGGCCCGGGCTGGGTCATGGTCGGCGACGCCTACGCCTTCGTCGACCCGGTGTTCTCCTCCGGCGTCTACCTCGGCATGAACAGCGGCGAGCAGGCCGCCGCGGTGGTCGACGGCGCATTGCGCGAGCCGGCGCGCGAGGCCGAACTGCAGGCCGCGATGGTCAAGCGCCTCAAGCGCGGCCTGCGCCATTTCCAGTGGTTCATCTATCGCTTCACCACGCCGGTGATGCGCGAGCTGTTCAACGCCCCGCGCAACTTCTGGCAGATCGAGCAGGCGGTGATCTCGATGCTCGCCGGCGACGTGTTCGACAACCGCGAAGTGCTGCGCCGCCTGCGCGTGTTCCGCTTCGTCTACGCGATGACCGCGCTGCGCATGGCGCCGCAGGCCTTGCGCGGCTGGTGGCGGCGCAAGCGCCAGGTCGGTGTGGATTTCCGCGGCGACACCCTGCAACGGGGCAACCCGTGAGCGCGGCCGAAGCCATGCTGGCGATGCCGCCGCAACTGCAGGTCGACTACGTCGCGGCTACGCCGGCCGAGCTGCTGGCCCAGGACGACACCCTGGCGGTGTTCGGCTTCGGCACCCAGGCGCCGCGGCACGACGACCCGCGCTATCTGCGGGTGGCGCTGGAACCCTTCGGCGACCGGCGCCTGGAGCGCTGGCGCGGGCGCGGCCCGGTGATCAAGGGCCGCGACGGCGACCTGGCCTGGTCGGAAGACGGCGCGCTGCAGTTCGGCGTGATCGAATTCGACGAACCCGAACCGCTGCCGGGCGAAGCCACCAACGGCGAGATCGCGCGCGCCGCCGAATACCTGTACCGCAAGCTGCTCGCCTTCACCGAAGCGCGCGGCTATCCGCACCTGCTGCGGATCTGGAACTACCTCGACGGCATCACCCTCGGCCACGGCGACGAAGAGCGCTACCGGGTGTTCTGCGTGGGCCGCGCCAAGGGCCTGGGCGATTTCGACATCGCCCGCCTGCCGGCGGCGACGGCGATCGGCCGCGTCGACGGCGCGCGCCGCCTGCAGGTGTATTGGCTGGCCTCGCGCACGCCCGGTACCCCGCTGGAAAACCCGCGCCAGGTCAGCGCTTACCGCTATCCGCGCAAGTACGGGCCGCAGCCGCCGAGTTTCGCCCGCGCCATGCTGCCGCCGCAGCCGGCGGCGATGCCCCTGCTGTTGTCGGGCACCGCGGCCGTGGTCGGCCACGAATCCAGGCATGCCGATTCGGTGTTGGCCCAGCTCGACGAGACCCTGGCCAACTTCGACAGCCTGCTCGGCGTCGCCCGCCAGCGCCGGCCGCAGCTGCCGACCGCATTCGGCGGCGGCTCCTGCCTGAAGGTGTACGTGCGCGACGCCGAGGAGATCGACAACGTCGCCGCCGCGCTCGACCGCCGCTTCGGCGAGCGGGTGCCGCGCATCCTGCTGCATGCGGCGATCTGCCGCCACGAGTTGCGCGTCGAGATCGACGGCTCGCACGGCTGAGCGCCGTCGCGCGGCGTTCATCACCCGCAATCGGCGATGAATCGCCAATCAATCGGGGCACGCTGGCGCCACTACGGCGCCAGCGGCGGCGTCGCCTCGACGCGCGCTTCCATCGGTCCCGGCCACCTCCGGCACTTGAAATCGCCCTGGCAGACGCTACGTTGCCCATGTGGCCAAACCGGCCGACTGCGGAGTACGACACGATGGGATTGATCAGCCTGCTCTGGGGCATCGTCGCGCTGCTGTGGATGATTCTCGCCCTGATCCCGCTGCTGGGCTGGGGCAACTGGTTCCTGATCCCGTTCGCCGCGGTCGGCGCGATCATCGCCGCGATCGGTGTGCTGTTCACGAGTTCGGAGAAGAACGGCCGCGCCAAGACCGGCCTGCTGCTCAACGCGATCGTGATCGTGGTCGGCGTGGTCCGCCTCGGCATCGGCGGCGGCATCGTCTGATGCCTGAGCGCGAGCTCGCCGGGCGTCGCCGCGCGAGCGGCGGCGGCATCCGAGTGCGTTCGTCTTAGCGATCTAACTGGCGCCGCACGGCCGCACGAGGCCGCATTCGTCATCCCGGCTCCGGGTCGCCGTCTCGGTACGGATTCTTCGTGCGCGTCACAGGTCGTCCGCGCTGAACCTGTCAGCCTGGGCTCGGACGCGCGGCGAGCAGCGCCCGCGTATGCGCGTGCTGCGGCGCGCGCAGCACCTGCGCGGTCGGTCCGGTCTCGACGATGCGGCCGGCTTCGAGCACGGCGATGCGCTCGGCCACCGCCGCCGCCGCGGCGAGGTCGTGGGTCACGAACAACAGGGCCAGGCCGCGCTCGCGCTTGAGCCGCGCGAGCAGGGCCAGGATCGCCGCGCGGTGATGCGCGTCCAGCGCCGACACCGCTTCGTCGCAGACCAACAGCTCCGGGTCGGTCGCCAGGGCGCGCGCGATCGCGATGCGTTGGCGCTGGCCGCCGGAGAACTGGTGCGGATAGCGATCGAGCATGGCCTCGTCCAGCCCCACCGCCTGCATCAACCCGGCGGCATGGCGGCGACGCGCGGCGGCATCGCCGCGGCCGTGAATGCGCAAGGGTTCGGACACGATCTCGGCGATGCGCAGGCGCGGATCGAGCGAGGCGTAGGGGTCCTGGAACACCACTCCGGTGCGTGCGCGCAGGCGGCGCAAGCCGCGCGCGTCGAGGCTGCCGAGCTCGGTGCCGTCGATCGACACCCGGCCCTGCGCGCCGCGCAGCAGGCGCAGCACTACCCGGCCGAGCGTGCTCTTGCCGCTGCCGCTTTCGCCGACCAGGGCCAGGCCCTCGCCGCGGCGCAGCTCGATGTCGACGCCGTCGAGCGCGCTGCGCGCCGCGCGCGGATAGCGCATGCGCAGGCCTTCGCCGCGCAACAGCACCGGCGCCTGCGACGCGCTCTCCGGCAAGGCTTCGATGCGGTCGGCGGCGAGCAGCTCGCGCGTATAGGCCTGGGTCGGCGCGGCGAACACCGCGGCGGTGCCGCCACGTTCGACCACCGCGCCACGCTGCAACACCAACAGTCGTTGTGCGTAGGCACCGACCAGCGGCAGGTCGTGGCTGATCAGCAACAACGCGAGATCGTCTTCGCGGCGCAGGCGATCGAGCAGGTCGAGGATGTCGCGGGCGATGCGCGCATCCAGGGCCGAGGTCGGCTCGTCGGCGATCAACACCCGCGGCCGCGTCGCCAGCGCCAGGGCGATCGCGATGCGCTGGCGCTGGCCGCCCGAGAACTGGTGCGGATAACGTCGCAGCGCGTTCGCCGGATCGGGCAGTTGCACGCGTTCGAACAAGGCCAGGGCGCGCTCGCCCGCGTCCGCCGGCGACAGGCCGCAGACCGCGCGCAGGGTCTCGAGCAGTTGCG
>NZ_JBPKJP010000173.1:0-4433 GCF_051217035.1 Lysobacter sp. 1R34A | reverse complement strand
GTTGCGCCGAGCGCGAGCGGCGCAGCGGGCTCGACGAGGATTGGCACGACTGGCGCCGGCGCGCGCGGCGGCTGTCGCAGCAGCAGCGCGCGCTGAAAGCGGCCAGGCTCGGCCGCGACGCGCCGAAGTTCGACAAGCACACGATCGAGCGGCTGGGAGCGGCCCAGGATCTGAACCTGCTGCTCGACCATTGCGGGCGCCGTTCGGTGTTCGGCAAGGCCGACCGCGGCGCCCTGCGGCGCTATGCGCAGGGCGAGCTGGCGCGGTCGCGCGGGGAGATCGTGAACGCGGACGCGACCGAGGGCGGCCCGGAATAGGGGGCGTTCGCGAGGCCTGCCCTCACCCCGGCCCTCTCCCGCGATCGGAAGAGGCGCCAAGCCGAATGCGGGGCGGCCGACCGACCCCGCGACCGCCGGTCGGCCGGCGCCAGCTGAACCCCTTCAGCCGCGCCCGCTGCGGCGCGCCTTGCCCGTTGGAATAAACGACCCCATCACATCGCAGAGCCGTACCGGCGCGAAGGGTCCGCGCCTGGTGGCATCATTTGCCCAGGACCGGCCGCTTCGGGCCGGCCCCCGTGGTCTGTCGGAGTTTCGAAATGCCCGCTTCCCTGATCGATTTCCTCGCCGGCGGCCTGGTCCAGGCCGGCTTCTGGGAACTCGCCGTGTACTTCCTCGCGGTCACCCAGCTCACCATCATGTCGGTGACGCTGTACCTGCACCGTTCGATGGCGCACCGCTCGGTCGATTTCCATCCCGCGCTGGCGCATGTGTTCCGTTTCTGGACCTGGCTGACCACCTCGATGATCACCAAGGAGTGGGCGGCGATCCATCGCAAGCATCACGCCAAGTGCGAGACCGAGGAAGACCCGCACAGCCCGCAGTTCAAGGGCATCGACACGGTGATGTGGCGCGGCGTCGAGCTGTACCGCGAAGCGCGCGCCGAGCGCGAGGACATCGAGAAGTACGGCAAGGGCTGCCCGGACGACTGGATCGAACGCAAGCTCTACACCCCGCACGCGACCATGGGGCCGGTGCTGCTGCTGTTCCTCAGCTTCGCCCTGTTCGGCTTCGCCGGCGTGGCGATCTGGGCGCTGCAGATGGTGTGGATTCCGTTCTGGGCCGCCGGCGTGGTCAACGGCCTCGGCCACTGGTGGGGGTATCGCAACTTCGAGACCACCGACACCGCGACCAACCTGACCCCGTGGGGTTTCTGGATCGGCGGCGAAGAGCTGCACAACAATCATCACGCGTTCCCGAGCTCGGCCAAGTTCGCCCTGCGCAAGTGGGAGTTCGACATCGGCTGGACGGTGATCCGCGGCCTGCAGGCGTTGCGCCTGGCCAAGGTGCTGCGGGTCGCGCCGGCCCTGGACGTGCGCCCCAACATCGCCATGCCCGACACCGAAACCCTGCGCGCCTTGCTCGCGATCCGCTTCCAGGCGATGACCGACTACTACCGCAGCGTGACCTTGCCGAGCCTGCGCGAAGAAGCCGCGCATGCCGGCGACCGCATGCGCACCCTGCCGCGCCGCCTGCGCAAGGGCCTGGCCGATGGCGGCCGCTGGCTCGACGACGGCGCGCGCGCGCGCCTGCAGAGCTGGATCGACGAGCGTCCGCGCATGGCGACCCTGGCCGAATTCCGCCAGCGCCTGGCGCAGGTGCTCGACGACCGCTCTCACGACGCGCAAGCGACCTTAAACCGCCTGCACGCCTGGTGCGTCGATGCCGAGGCCAGCGGCATCCAGCAGCTGCAGGCGTTCTCCGCGCGCATGAAGGGCTACGCCCTGGCGCCGGCGCGCCACTGACCGAAGCCGGTTCGCCGGCCTGTCGTTACAGCAGAACCCGCGCAGCGATGCGCGGGTTTTTTCTTGCCCGCGCGCGCCGCCGGCCGGTGTGCGACGGCTCGACCGACGGCCCGCGCGGCGCCCGCCTCAAGACCGCGACGCCGATCAGCATTTGCCGGCCGGCGAGGGTGTAGCGTGCTCGGCAATGGAGTCGCCGCGCCGGACCGCGTCCCGCGCCGCATAAGGAGATGCCGCATGCGCAGGGACATCGCTGCCCGAATCATCGCAGCCGCCACCATCGCCGCCGTCCGCGCGCCGCTTCCGATCCTCTTCAACCTGCCCGTCCGTGCCGTCTTGCGCGGCGCGCGAGCGATGTCGTTCCAAGGACGAACCCGCCACCCGTGAACGCGTCGCGCCAGGGATGGGGCCGCGCTTCAAGCACAGGAGACAGAACAGATGAAGGTATTCCGTAGCAAGCGCATCAAGCTGCTCATGCTGGCCTCGTTGTTCGCTGCCGGCATCGGCTTCGGCGTGGCCCAGGCCGACAGCCCCTACCGCGAAGGCTGCCCGCCGAAAGTCGGCTGCAAGTACGGCGGCCAGCGCATCGGCTGCTGCCTGCTTCCCTGAGGAATCGGGCGCATGAAGACCCTGCGTGGCACCCGCACGAGATACCTGGCGATCGCGGCGCTGTTCGCCGCGTCGGTCGGGTTCGGCGCGGCCCAGGCCGACAACCGCTACGCCGAGGGTTGCGCGCCCAAAGCCGGTTGCCAGTTCGGCGGCACTCGCTTCGCCTGCTGCATGGACGATTCCTGATCTCGGCCGCCGATAGGCGTGCGTGAGCGGCCTCGCGCCGCGCGCACCGGGTGGCCGGCGTCGCCTTCGCGCGGCGCCGGCGCCCGATCCGGAACTTTCCGGATACCGCCGCTTCCCAATTCAGACCGATCCGGGGCAGCCGGTCGGCAACGGGGCGTTCGCCGCCCTGCGCGTTGGTCGCCGCGCTCCGCGCCAGGACTTGCCTGGCGCCGCCGCGCGCGTCAGGCTGCGCGGCAAAGCCGCCGCTCCCGGCGTCATCCGGTTCCCGCGCATGCGCCGATGGTTCGCGATCGCCTTGTGTTTTCCGCTGCTGAGCGCGGCCCAGCCGGTCGCCTCGACCGGCGACTATCTCTCGCGCATGGACGGCGACCAGGACGGCAAGATCTCGCTGCTGGAATACCAGGACTGGCTCAGCTACGCCTTCGACGCGATGGACGCCAACCGCGACGGCCTGCTCGATGCGCAGGAGCAGCCCGCGAGCGGCCGCAGCGCGCGCGCCGCTTTGTCGCGCGAGCAGCATCGGCTCACCCTGGCCGAGCGTTTCGGCAAACAGGACCGTAACCGCGACGGCTGGCTCGACGCGCGCGAACTCGCCTCGCCACCGCAGTGATCGCCATCTTGCGTCCATGCGGATCGCCGATTCGGTGAGGCGTTCAGGCCGATGCGATGCGCATCCGGCCGATTTTCCGCAGTCCCGTTCTCCGCGGCCCCATTCTCCGCAGTCCGTCGCAATGCCCGGATCGCGCAATTGCCGCGCCGCAGCGCGCGTGATACCTAGTCGCGATGAATTACGCATTGCCCCGCGGCGAACTCGATACCTTGTTCGCCGGTCCCCAGTCGGTCACCTCCGAACAACGCTGCGAACTGGCCGAACTGATCGTCGAACGCCTGCGCCAGGTCCACGGCGAGCGCCTGCTCGCGGTCGCGCTGTACGGCTCCACCGCGCGCGAAGGCGACGGCCCGTATTCGGATCTCGAACTGTGGGCGGTGCTCGACGACGACGCGCTCGGCGCCGACTACGACGGCACCCTGGAATGGGTGCACGGCCGCGGCAAGGCCGAGCTCAACCTGATGTCGCGCACCGCCATCGAGGCCTATGCGCGCGAAGTCGGCGAAGGCTGGGCGCTCAGCCACGGCCAGTTCGTCCATGCGCGCGCGCTGTGGATCGCGCCCGACCACGGCGCCCTGGTCGAGACCTTGCGCTCGCTCGCCGCGCACCCGAACGATGCCGCGGTCGACGCGGCCCTGGCCGAGATCGTCGTCGGCGAGTTGTACGAGCTGGTCGGCAAGCTGCGCAATCGCTACGCGCGCAAGCCGCTGGCCCTGATCGCGTGCGACTTCGCCCAGCACCTGGCCTGCCTGATCGGCCTGGCCGAGCGGCACGTGTTCGCATCGAGCGGGACCATGTTCGACGAGGCCGCCGACCTGCCCGGGCCGGACGGTGCAGCGCAGTTGTTCGGTCTCGTCGCCCAGGGCGACCTGCGCGACGAAGTAGTGTTGACCCTGGCGATGGAACGGGTCTGGGCCGGCCTGGAGGAATGGGCGCATGCGGCCTCGTTGAACGAGGCGCTGGAAGCGCGCTGCGCTGCCTCGGAGCGCTGAACGCGGCCGATCCGGTACAGTCCGCATCGTCGACGGGACCGCCGCAGGCGGATTGGGCGCGTCCGCATCGGCGCGACGCGCGCATCGCTGTCCGGATCCTGCGCAGTGCCGTCGACCATCCGACTCCGGCTTCGCGATCGACCGACGAGGGCCTCACGCCATGGGCCGACTGCTCCACCCCTGGTCCGCCGAAGCGCGCCTCGTCGCCGCGCGCGGCGGCGCCTGGCGGCGCGGCCGG
>NZ_JBPKJP010000172.1:0-4515 GCF_051217035.1 Lysobacter sp. 1R34A | reverse complement strand
CGGGCGGAAGCGGTCGCGGGCCGTCGCCGCAGGACGGGGCCGCCGCGCCCGGCGGTTGCGCCTGCGGCGCCGATGGCGGATCGTTGCGCCCCTTGTCCCACCGTGACCGGATCGCCCGATGTCTGAACAAAGTCCCGCCGAACGCGAACTGGCGCAGCTGCTGGTCGAGAGCCTGAACCTCGAAGACGTGGCACCGGACGGGATCGATCCGGAAGCGGCGCTGTTCAACGAAGGCCTCGGCCTGGACTCGATCGACGCGCTCGAACTCGCCCTGGCGATCACCAAGCGCTATGGCTTCCAACTGCGCTCCGACAGCGACGAGAACCGCCGCATCTTCGCTTCGCTGCGCGCGCTGTCGGCGCATATCGAGCAGCAGCGGGCCGCCTGAACGCCGCCGGCCGCGCGGCGACGAACCGCCCGCGCATGCGCCCGTCCCCGGAACCGACGTGAACCCTCCTTCGTCCAGCGCCCTGGCGCGCCTGTTGCTGGCGATCGCCTACCCGGTGCTCGCGCACTGGGCCAGCCACGACGGTGGCGGCGCGCTGGCGGCGCTGGCCCTGGCCGATCTGGTCGTGTTCGTCACCATCGACGGCCTGCTGGGCCTGCGTTGGCGCGCCTGGGCAGCGACCCTGATCCTGCTCGCGGCGCTGGCCGCGATCGCCTTCACCCCGTACGCGCAGATGCTGCTGCTGGCCCCGCCGATGCTGTTCAACGGCTGGCTGGCATGGTGGTTCGGGCGCAGCCTGCGCGCGCCGCGCGAAGCGCTGATCACCCGCATCGTCGCGGCGCTGCACGAATGCCCGGTGCCGGCGCTGGCGCCGGAGCTGTATCGCTACACCCGCCGCCTGACCGCGCTGTGGGCGGCCGTGCTGGCGCTGCTGGCGCTGGCCAACGGCGCCCTGGCGATGATCGCGGTGCCTGACGGCGTGCTGGCGCGCCTGGGCCAGGTGCCGCCGATCGCGATCACCCAGGAGCAATGGTCCTGGTTCGCCAACCTGATCAACTACGGCATCGTCGGGGGGATGTTCGCCGGCGAGTACCTGGTCCGGCAGCGGCGCTTTCCGGTGCGGCCGGAGAGCGGCTTCTTCGATTTCATGCACCGCATGGCCAAGCTCGGCCCGGGTTTCTGGCGCGAGCTGTTCTCCTGAGGGCCTGAGGGGCCTGAGGGTGAAGGCCGGCCGCCGGCTGCCTGCCGCCGTCCGCTCCAGCTTGGCCGGTATCGCGCAAGCCCGGCGTTCAAGCGCCGCCGCCACTGCGCTTTCGGTAATTCAAGGGCCGCCGTCGCAATTCGACGCCCCGCTGAATGCGCGTGCTTTATCCTGTGACTCTTGCCCCAGCCATCGACCGTCGCCGCCCGCCCGCATGCCCTTCGCGATCCCGTCCGATCATCCCTGCCTGCCCGGCCATTTCCCGGGGCGCCCGCTGGTGCCCGGCGTGGTCCTGCTGGAGCAGGTGATCGCCGCGGTCGAGGCCGCGCACGGGCCGCTGAGCGGATGGCGCCTGCCGCAGGTGAAGTTCCTGCTGCCGCTGCTGCCGGAGCAGACGGCGCAGGTCGAACTGGAAACGCTCGGCGCGGCGCGCTGGCGTTTTCGGGTCCGTCGCGGCGACGACCTGCTCGCGAGCGGCGAAGTCGTCGCCGACCCGTCCGCCGCGGAGGCCTCGGCATGAGCGGCGAACACTGGAAACAACGCCCCGAAGGCGGCGGCCGCCTCGCCTTCCGCCTGATCGGCTTCATCGCCCGGCGCGGCGGCCGCTCGATCGCGCGCCTGACCCTGTACCCGATCGTCGCCTACTTCCTGGCCGTGCGCGGCCCGGAGCGGCGCGCCTCGCGCGACTACCTGGCGCGGGTGCTCGACCGCGCGCCGCGCCTGCTCGACATCGCCCGCCACATCCACACCTTCGCCGCGACCATCCTCGACCGCCTGTACATGCTCAGCGGGCGGATGGCGCCGTTCGACGTGCGCGTGGAAGGACTGGACAAACTCGAGCCTTACCTCGACCGCGGCCAGGGCCTGCTGCTGTTCGGCTCGCACCTGGGCAGCTTCGAAGCCTTGCGGGTGCTGTCGCGCAGCCGGCCCGGCCTGAAGCTGCGGGTGGTGTTCGACCGCGGCCACAACCCGGCCCTGACCCAGATGCTCGATGCGCTGGACCCGCAGATCGCGCGCACCGTCATCGACGCCGGCCAGGACGGCCCCTCGATCGTGTTCGCGATCAAGCAGGCCACCGACGAAGGCGCGATCGTGGCCTTGCTGGTCGACCGCGCCGCGCCGCACGAGCCGCGCACCACTGCGTCCTTCCTCGGCGCTCCGGCGGAGTTCCCGACCGCGCCGTGGCTGATCGCGGCGGCGCTGAAAGTGCCGGTGGTGCTGGCCTTCGGCCTGTACCGTGGCGGTGCGCGCTACGACCTGGTGTTCGAGGCGTTCAGCGAAGGTGTGGCGATCGAGCGGCATAACCGCCCGGCGATACTCGCCGCGCTGGTCCAGCGTTACGCCGAGCGCCTGCAGGCGCAGGCCCGCGGCGCCCCCTACAACTGGTTCAACTTCTACGACTTCTGGCATGCCGATGACGCTCATCAAGCCTTGCATGTGGACTCTGGCGCTGATGCTCGGCGCCGGGTCGCTGCGCGCCGCTCCGGTTACTGAGGCCGCCGCGGCCCAGGGCGCGCCGGCCGGGGCGTCGACTGCCGAAGCCGCGGTCGCGGCCGATCCGGACTGGATCCTGCCGCGTCTGGCGCAGCCGGTGCCGGCCCGCACCGACTTCGTCGAAGTGCGCGGCTCGGCCCTGCTCAAGGCGCCGCTGCGCCTGTCGGGCGAGTACCGCCGCCCCGACGCGGCCACCCTGGTGCGCGAGGTGCGCGCGCCGTACGCCGAAACCACCACCATCCGCACCGGCGCCAAGCCCGGCCAGGGCGAGGTCGGCATCGTCCGCCCGGGCAAGCCGGCCAAGCGCTTCTCGCTGGCGCGCGCGCCCGAGCTGGTCGCCCTGCAGGCCAGCTTCGGCGCCTTGCTCGGCGGCGACCGCGCCTTGCTCGAACAGCATTACCGCGTGGCCGCCGAAGGCACCCGCCGGCAGTGGACCATCAGCCTGACCCCGAAGGACGCCGGCCTCGCCGCGCGCGTGCGCGAGATCGTCCTGCTCGGCCGCGACGACGAACTGCGCTGCATCGAAACCCGGCCGGCGCGCGGCAACGAACAGCAGCGCACCTTGTTGGCCAGCGCCGCGCGCGCCCCCGCCGGCGTCGCCGACGCGAGCCAGCTCGCGGCGCTGTGCCGCGGCCACGGCGCGGCGCGTTGATGACGCCGGCACGACGTCTCGGGCTCGCCCTGCTGTGGCTGGCCCTGCTCGCGCTGGCCGGCTGGGCGATCGGCAGCCGCCTGCAACTCAGCGGCGACCTGCGCCGCTTCATGCCGAGCGCGCAGACGCCGGCGCAGAAACTGCTGATCGACGAACTCGGCGAAGGCCCGGGCTCGCGCCTGTTGCTGCTGGCGATCGAAGGCGACGAGCCGGCGACCCTCGCCGGGCAGTCGGCGGCGCTGCGCGAACGCCTCGCCGCGCAGCCGCAGTTCAAGCTGGTCGCCAACGGCGCCGGGCAGGGACTGGACGCGGTGCCGCAACGCCTGCGTCCGTACCGCTATCTGCTGACGCCGACTTTCGACGAGCAGCCGCTCGATGCCGCCTACCTGCGCGAGCAACTGGACACCCGCGTGCAGGATCTCGGCTCGCCGGCCGGCGAATTGATCGAACCGCTGCTGCCGAGCGATCCGACTCTGGAAATGCTGCGTCTGGCCGAAGCCTGGCAGCCGGCGCAGGCGCCGCAGAGCGTGCACGGCGTGTGGTTCGACCGCGCCGGCAAGCAGGCCCTGCTGGCGGTCGAGACGCGCGCGGCCGGCTTCGACCCGACCGGCCAGCAAGGCGCGCTCGACGAAATCCACGCCGCCTTCGCGCAAGCGCGCGGCGCCAGCCCGGCGCGGCTGACGATCAGCGGCCCGGGCGCGTTCTCGGTCGAGATCGGCGGGCGCACCCAGCGCGAAGCGAGCCTGATCGGCACGATCGACAGCGTCGTGTTCGTGCTGCTGCTGTGGCTGGCCTACCGCAGCTGGAAGGCGCCGTTGCTCGGCGGCCTGCCGCTGGCGACCGCGGGCCTGGCCGGGCTCGGCGCGGTCGCCGCGCTGTTCGACGGCGTGCACGGCATCACCGTCGCCTTCGGTTTCACCTTGATCGGCGTGGTCCAGGACTACCCGATCCATTTGTTCAGTCACCAACGCCCCGGCCTGTCGCCGTGGGCCAGCGCGCGCAGCCTGTGGCCGACCCTCGGCACCGGCGTGACCTCGACCTGTATCGCCTACCTGACCTTCTTCGTGTCCGGCGTCGACGGCCTGCAGCAGCTCGCGGTGTTCACCATCGTCGGCCTCGCTACCGCCGCGCTGGCGACGCGCTTCGTGTTGCCGGCGCTGATCGACCCGGCGCCGCGCGACGCCGCCGGTTCGCCGGCGCTGGCGCGACTGTGGACGCGGC
>NZ_JBPKJP010000171.1:0-4671 GCF_051217035.1 Lysobacter sp. 1R34A | reverse complement strand
GCCGCGCGCGCTTCGATCGCCGCGCCGGTCGGATTGCTGCCCACGGTCGCCGCGGCCTGCGCCGATCGCGCCGCTTCGGCGGCGATGGTGGCCTGGCGTGCGGCCTCCTGGGCCTGGATCGCCGATTGCTTGGCTTGATAGGCGGTCGCCTCCGCCGTCAGAGCGCCGCGTTCGCTCACCGCGCCTTCGTTGCGGGTCGCGGCCGCGGCCTGGGCTGCGGCCTGCGCGGTCGATGCGTCCTGACGGGCCGCGCGGGCTTCGCCTGCGGCCATCTCGGCCTTCTCGACCGCGTCGTGCTTGGACTGGACCTTGCTTGGGGTCTGGGCCGCGGCGCCGCTGGCGCCGAGTGCGGCGACCAGCGCCAGGCCGATCAGGGTGTGCGGGTGAGTCGCGTGCTGTTTCATCGCAGTAACCTCGCGTGGGGACACCGCGACGCTAGACCCGGTTCGGTCAAGTCGATGTAAAACAGCGAAACCGCGCCTGAATGAACCCGGCGCCGGGCATGAATGCCGGATGTCCGCCGCGACACAGCCGACCTGCGGTCGGCGTTTCCCGATTCGCGCCGCCGTACCGCGCCGCCGGCTTACTTCGGCGTCGCGAACACGGTGATCTCTTCGCGGTCGTGGTACAGCTGGCGCGCGCGCACGATCATCGGGCGATGGGTCTGGTACTCGAACGCTTCCAGGCAGGTCTTGGTTTCTTCCCAGCGCTTCTTCATCGGCAGCTTGAGATTGAAGATCGCCTGCTTGCACCAGCCCTCGCGGAACCAGGTGGCCATGCGCTCGGCCACGCGCGCGGGTTGCTCGACCATGTCGCAGACCATCCAGTCGAGCTTGCGCTTGGGCTGCCACGAAAAACCGTCGGCGCGCAGATGATCGACCCGGCCGCTGTCGAGCAAGGCCTGGCGCAGCGGACCGTTGTCGACCGAGGTCACCATCATGCCGTTGCGCATCAACACCCAGGTCCAGCCGCCGGGCGCGGCGCCGAGATCGGCGGCTTGCATGTTGTCGCGGACCAGGCGCTCGCGCTCGTCGGCGTCGAGGAAGGTCAGCAAGGCTTCTTCGAGCTTGAGCGCGGAGCGGCTCGGCGCATCCGGGTGCATGCGCAGGCGCGGGATGCCGAGCGGCCACGGCGAGCTGTCGCCGGGTTCGGACATCGCCAGCATGGCGTGATCGCCGGCGAGGAAGGCGACGTGCAGGCGCGGGCGCCGCGCATCGTCGGCCTTGCTGAGCCAGCCGGCCTTGCGCAGCGCCGGGCGCAGGGCGTTGCCGAAGCTGCGCGCCAGGCCGGCGAGCGGCTTGTGTTCGTCGGAATCGGGGTGCTCGACCACCAGCTCGCCGAACATGGAAACGTTGAGGCCGCTGCCGGCCTGCGCTTCGAGCGCGGCCAGCATCGGGCTGATCCGGTCGGCCGGATCGAGGCCGCGCAGGTCGGCCAGGCGCACCAGCTTCTGGCGCGCGAAGATCAGCGACGACCACGGCAGCGCGCGCGACAACGCCCTGGCGTCCTCGACGATGAACTCGACGTAGCCGCTGTTGCGCTCGGTGCGCGCATAGCCCGGGTGGCCGGCGCGCGCGGCGCGTTCGTTCAATTCGCCGGCGAGCTCGGGTTCGAAACCGGCGCGGCACCAACACAGCAGGGCGTTATCGGTCATCGTAGAAACTCGCTGTGTTCAGGGTAGGAGCGGCGCAAGCCGCGACCGTGCGGTCGCATCGGCCCGCGCGGCATGCATGGAGTCGTTCGCGGTTCAAACCGCGCCCGTCCCGGAACGACGTCAGTACGCGACGCCGCTCTCGCCATAGCGACGCAGCACCTCGCAGGCGGCGTCGCGCTGCAGGTCGCGGCGCACCGCGATGCCGCGGCGTTCCAGTTCGCCGGCCCAGTCCGCTGGCAGCGGGCCTTCGTCGAACTCGGTCAGCCGCATCACGTCTTCCGCGCGCGCGCCGATCAGCAAGGTGTCGATGCCGGCCCAGAAGCTGGCGCCGTAGCACATGCAGCACGGCTGCGCCGAAGTCGCCAGGGTCATCGGGCCGATCTCGTTGAGACGGAATACGCTCAATGCGGCCTGCGCGCACATGAAGGCCATCATCTCGGCATGCGCGACCGAGCAGTTCTGCGGCACCACGCGATTGACGCCGACACCGACCACCAGGCCGTTGCCGTCGAACACCGCCGCGCCGAACGGCCCGCCGCTGCCCGTCTCGATATTGTGGCGCGACAGCTCGACCGCCAGCGCGACCTTGTCTTCGTCGTGGAGGTAGGCGCGCTTGCGGTCGACGACCTCGTCGATCCACTCCGGCAGCGCGAGCGCCACCGATTTGGTCAACGGGTTGGGGATCTTCGGGCTCATGCCTGGGCGGCCCAGGTGTCGCGCAGGGTCACGCTGCGGTTGAATACCGGGCGTTCGGCGCTGTGGTCGTAGCGGTCGGCGACGAAATAGCCGACACGCTCGAACTGGAAGGCCTGCTCGCGTTCGGCGGTCGCGGCCGCCGGTTCGACATAACCGGTCACGGCGCGGCGCGAATTCGGGTTGAGGTGGTCCTGGTAGGTCTTGCCGTCGCTGTCGTCGTCCGGCGCGGCGACGTCGAACAGGCGGTCGTACAGACGCACTTCGGCGGCGACGGCGTGGCGCGCGCTGACCCAGTGGATGGTGCCCTTGATCTTGCGGTCGGCGCCGGCCATGCCCGGACGCGATTCCGGATCGAGGGTGCCGCGCAGCTCGACGATCTCGCCGGCCTCGTTCTTGATCACTTCGTCGCAGCGCAGGATGCCGGCGCCGCGCAAACGCACTTCGCCGCCCGGGATCAGGCGCTTGAAGCCCTTCGGCGGAACCTCCTCGAAGTCCTCGCGCTCGATCCACAACTGGTTCGAGAACGGCACCTGGCGCGCGCCGAAGCGCTCGTCCTTCGGATGATTGGAGAAATGCAGCGACTCCTCGTGCTCGTCGCCGAGGTTGGTGATGACCAGCTTGAGCGGGTCGAGCACGGCCATGCGGCGCGCCGCGGCGGCGTCGAGGTCCTCGCGCAGGCAGCCTTCGAGCACCGAATAATCGATGGTCGAGTTCTGCTTGCTCACGCCCAGGCGGTCGGCGAACAGGCGCAGCGAGGCCGGGGTGTAGCCGCGGCGGCGGATGCCCTGCAGGGTCGGCATGCGCGGGTCGTCCCAGCCGTCGACCAGGCCTTCCTGTACCAGCACCATGAGCTTGCGCTTGCTCATCACGGTGTAGTTGAGGTTGGCGCGCGAGAACTCGATCTGGCGTGGGATCGCCGCCTCGTTGGGCAGGCCGCGCGCCAGCAGCGGCGCCAGCAGCTCGGGCGAGTTCGGCAGGTCGACCCGGCTCACGCACCAGTCGTACAGCGGGCGGTGGTCTTCGAACTCGAGCGTGCACAGCGAGTGGGTGATGCCCTCGCAGGAGTCGCTGAGCGAGTGGGCGAAGTCGTACATCGGGTAGATCGGCCAGGCATCGCCGGTGTTCTGATGCGCGACCTTCTTGATCCGGTACAGCGCCGGATCGCGCAGGTTGATGTTGCCCAAAGCCATGTCGATCTTCGCGCGCAGGGTGCGCGCGCCGTCGGCGAACTCGCCGGCGCGCATGCGCTGGAACAGGTCGAGGTTTTCCTCGACGCTGCGCTCGCGGTACGGCGAGTTGCGGCCCGGCTCGTTGAGATTGCCGCGGTAGGCGCGCACTTCCTCGGCGCTGAGGTCGCAAACGAAGGCGTCGCCCTGGCGGATGAGCTTCTGCGCGGCGAGGTAGAACACCTCGAAATAATCCGAGGCATGGCGCAGCTCCGCCCACTCGTAGCCGAGCCAGCGCACGTCTTCCTGGATCGCGGCGACGTATTCGGGATCTTCCTTGGCCGGGTTGGTGTCGTCGAAACGCAGGTTGCAGCGCCCGCCGAATTCGTTGGCGACCCCGAAATCCAGGCAGATCGCCTTGGCGTGGCCGATGTGCAGATAGCCGTTGGGTTCCGGCGGGAAGCGGGTCCGGATCGCCTGGTGCTTGCCGCTGGCCAGGTCCTCGCGGACGATCTGGCGGACGAAGTCCTGCTTGACCGCGGCGGGTGCGGCGGAGTCGGTCGGAGATTCGGGAGCGGTGCGGGCGGGATCGGCGGACATGCGTCACGGCAAAGGCTGGGAAGGTCGTGAAGTTTAGCCTTTGGCGGCGGTCCCTGCCTCGGGGCGGCTCGGCGGCCGCGCCGGCACGCCGCTCGCACGAATGATCGGGACGGTCGGGGCGCAGGCGTCAGCGGCCCGTATCTGTCCGCGCCATGCCGCTGGCGGGTTTGCCCGGCTTGCCTGGAACGCTGCGTCCGGGCGTCGTTCACGGGCCAAGCCGGCCGACGCGGCGTATGCTGGCCGCAGACTCGCGAGGCCGCTGCGCCGAAGGACTGCGACGATGAAAGTCGTCTATGAAGCCGCCCATCTGATCGACGCCCATCTGGTCCGGCATGCGCTGGAGGCGGCCGGCATTCCGGTGTTCATGAAGGGCGAGGCCTTGCTCGGCGGTATCGGCGAGTTGCCGTTCGGTCCGGTCCAGGTCTGCGTGCCCGAGGCCGCCTGGCCGCAGGCGCGCGAGGTGGTCGAGTCGCTGTCGCTCGGCGAACCGCCGCCGGCGAGCGAACCGGCCGACGCCGACCCGCGCGAGTCGGCCCCGAACGGGGCGATGCCGCC
>NZ_JBPKJP010000170.1:0-4899 GCF_051217035.1 Lysobacter sp. 1R34A | reverse complement strand
GCGGGCGGGCCACTGGGCGAGCAGTTCGCGGCTCCATTCGGCCGCCGCGCCGTCGCCCGGGCGCGCCAGGGTGCGCGCGACCACGCTCAGCGGCACCGCCGCGTCGCCCTGCAGGACCAGCCGGGCCTCCAGCAGCGACGACAGGATCGGCGCCACCGCGGCCTCGGCCGACTGCCCCGGCACCGGCCCGAACAGGGCCAGATCGATGGCGCCGATGGCCTCGGCCAACGGGGTCAGCATCTCGAAGGCTTCGTTGCGGTCGCCCGGGCGCTCGCGGCTGTCGCGCAGCGACGGCAGCATCACCGCCAGCGCCTTCCACGGCGCCGATTGCCGCTGCAGAGCCAGGCCGAGCGGGTGCCGTCGGCGGCCCTGGCTCCAGCCCTGCAGTTCTTCGACCCACCAGCCGAGCTTGGCCTCGCCCGGCGCGGCATCACTGCCGCCCCAGGCGGCATCGGTCAGTTCCTGCTGCAGGCTAGCCCAGGCCAGCGCGGTGCCGCGCTGGGCGCGAGGCACGAACACTTCGGCCACCGACCATTCCGGCCAGCGCGCGCGCCACTTGCCGGTGAAATCCTCCAGCGCGTCGTCGCGTTCGGCGGCGGCGGCCGCTGCGGTCATCGCGTCGCCGGCCATGCGCCAGGCTCGCTCAGACTCGAAGGCAGCTCGACCAACACATCGCCCTGCCAGGCGATCGGGTCGTCCTCGCTGAGGCGATAACCCCACAGCGCCACCACCGAGGCCATGCCGGCGGCGCGCGCGGCGACGATGTCGCGTTCGTCGTCGCCGACGTAGACGCAGTCGCCGGGGCGCATGCCGATCAGCTCGGCGGCATGGGTCAGCGGCAGCGGATCGGGCTTGCGCACCGCCAGGGTGTCGCCGCCGATCAGCACCGCGCAGCGGGTCTGCCAACCCAGCAGCGGGATCAGCTTGCGCGCGAGGTATTCGGGTTTGTTGGTGACGATGCCCCAGACGCAGCCGGCCGCCTCCAGCGCCGCCAACATCGGCTCGACGCCTTCGAACGGCGCGCCGTGCAGGCCGAGTTCGCGTTCGTACAGATCGAGGAATTCCTGGACCCAGCCGTCGCGCTCGCTGGGGTCGATGTCGGGAAAGGCCGCGCCGATCATCGCCCGCGAGCCCTTCGACACATGCGGCCGCAGCAAGTCGAGGCTGATCGGGTCGCGGCCGCGGTCGGCGCGCATCCGGTTGGCGACCGCGAGCATGTCCGGCGCGCTGTCGAGCAAGGTGCCGTCGAGATCGAACAGCACCGCCTTCGGAAAGGCACGCGCCTCGGCCTGGCCGAGCGTAGCGGCGGTGCTCATGCGTCGGGCTCCGGTTTCAGCGCACAGGCCAGGTAATTGATGTCGGTGCGCGAGATCACCCGCGCTGCGTTGCGCCAAGGTTCGTACATCAGGCCGCTGACGTCCTCCATCCGCAGGCCGGCCTCGCGCAGCCAGGCGGCGAGTTCGGACGGCTTGATGAAGTCGCGGTACTGATGGGTGCCCTTGGGCAGCACCCGCGCCACGTACTCGGCGCCCACGATGGCCAGCGCGAACGCCGCCGGGGTGCGGTTGAGAGTCGACAGGAACAGGCGGCCGCCGGGCTTGAGCAGGCGCGCACACGCCCGCACCACCGCGGCCGGGTCGGGCACGTGTTCGAGCATCTCCATGCAGGTGATCGCGTCGAAGCGGCCCGGCATCTCGTCGGCCAGGCTTTCGGCCGACTGCAGACGGTAGTCGACCGCGACGCCGGTCTCCAGGCGATGCAGCTTGGCGACCTTGATCAGTTCCGGCGCCAGGTCGATCGCGGTGACCTGCGCGCCGGCCGCGGCCAGGGCCTCGCTGAGCAGGCCGCCGCCGCAACCGACGTCGAGCACCTGCGCATCGCGCAGCGTGGCGCGCTGGGCGACATAGCCCAGGCGCGCCGGATTGAGCGCGTGCAAGGCCTTCTGCGGGCCTTCCGGATCCCACCAGCGATTGGCCAGCGCGCCGAACTTGTCGAGTTCGGCCTGGCTGAAGTTGTCGTGCTCGGCCGCGGCGCTGGCGCCTGCGGTGTGGTCGTGCGGGGTCGAATTGGCTGCGCTCATGACTTCCTGCCCGTCATTGCTGCGGATCGTTGCGGACCATTCTCTTTGCGCAAGGCGCGCGGAGGATCGGTCCGGCGTGGCGCGGGCCGGGCCCGCGGCGTGTGGGTCGATGTCGAGGTGGATAGTGTGAAGCAGACTGCGCCGACGCGCTGTCGAGGCCGGCCCTCGGCATTCCGCTCAAAACCGGCCTGCACGACGCTGATCGGCGCGAAGCCTGCCGCTTCGAAGCCTGCCGCTTCGAAGCCGCGCGGCGGCGACGCCGCGCGCGATGTCCGCGCCGCGCTCAGCGCCCGATCGTCGAGATGCGTTCGCGCCATTGCCGGGCGTTCGCGATCAGGGCCGCGGTGTCCATGTCGATCAGCTCGCGCTGGCGCAACTTGCTGCGCCCGGCGATCCAGACGTCGCTGACCTGGTGACGGCCGGTCGCGTACATCAACTGCGAGACCACGTGGTGCACCGGCTGGGTTTCGAGCTGGCCGAGGTCGACGCAGACCAGATCGGCCTGCTTGCCGATCTCGATCGAGCCGATCTTGGCCTCATAGCCGAGCGCCCTGGCGCCGCCTAGGGTGGCCGCGCGGAGCGACTTGAACGCATCCAGCGCCGAGGCGTCGTTGGCCACCGCCTTGGCCAGCAGGGCCGCGGTGCGCGTCTCGCCGAACATGTCGAGGTCGTTGTTGCTGGCGCAGCCGTCGGTGCCGATCGCCAGGTTGACCCCGGCCTGCTCCAGCTTGCACGCCGGGCAGAAACCCGAGGCCAGCTTGAGGTTGGATTCCGGGCAATGCACCACGCTGACACCGCGCTCGGCGCACAAGGCGATCTCGGCGTCGGTGAGCTGGGTCATGTGCACCGCGATCAGGCGGTCGCTGACCAGGCCCAGCCGGTCCAGGCGCGCGAGCGGGCGCTGGCCGTGCAGCTTGATCGAGTCGGCCACTTCCTGCGCGGTCTCGTGGGTGTGCAGGTGGATCGGCAGATCGAGCTGGTCGGCCAGCATGCGGATGCGTTCGAAGTTCGCATCGCTGACCGTGTACGGCGCGTGCGGCGCGAACGCGGTGGCGACCAGGGCATCGTCGCGCCACAGGTCGTGCACTTCGCCGGCGCGGTCGAAGTATTCGTCGGAACTCTTGGCCCAGGCGGTCGGGAAATCGATCACCGGCAGGCCGACCCGCGCGCGGAAGCCGTGGCGCTTGTACACCGCGGCCTGCACGTCGGGGAAGAAATAGTTTTCGTTGGCGCAGGTGGTGCCGCCGCGCAGCATCTCGGCGATCGCCAGGGCGATGCCGTCTTCGACGAACTGCGGCCCGATCACCGCTGCCTCGACCGGCCAGATGTGGCCCTGCAGCCATTCCATCAGCGGCAGGTCGTCGGCGATCCCGCGCAGCAGGGTCATCGGGTTGTGGGTGTGGGCGTTGACCAGGCCCGGGATCAGCGCGGCCTCGGGCCGCGACACCGTCTGCGCCGCGGCGTAGCGCGGGCGCGCCTCGGCGGTCGGCAGCAGGCCGACGATGACGCCGTCCTTGACCGCCACGGCGTGGTCTTCGAGCACCACCGCATGCGGCTCGACCGGCACCACCCAGCCCGCTTCGATCAACAGGTCGCAGGCGATGGGCGGGTGTTCGTGGGTCATATGCGCTCGCTCGTAAGGCTGTGGGGCACCGGCGCGGCGGGCGCCGGTCGGCGGTGCCGGGCGGTCGCCGGCCCGGCTCGCGCCCGACCTCGATTGTGGGCTGGCCGGATTACAGCAGACCGGATTACAGCAGCCCGGATTACAACAGACCGGACGACGGCAGGCCGGATGACGGCGGACCGACTACAGCCGGCTTTGCCGATCGCGGCCGCCACTCAGGCCGGGGCCCGGCTCGCGCCGGGACCGGACCGCGGCCGCCAGGGCGGCCACGGCCCAAACTCGACTCACTTGGCGCGGCTGAAATACTCGCCCGAACGGGTGTCGACCTTGATGATCTCGTCCTGGCCGACGAACAGCGGCACGCGCACCACCGCGCCGGTTTCCAGGGTCGCCGGCTTGCCGCCGCCGCCCGAGGTATCGCCGCGCACGCCCGGGTCGGTCTCGACGATCTTCAGTTCGACGAAGTTCGGCGGCTGGACCATGATCGGCACGCCGTTCCACAGGGTCACCACGCAGGCCTCTTCGCCCTTGAGCCACTTTTCCGCGCCGCCCATGCCGGACTTATCGGCCTGGACCTGCTCGAAGCTTTCCTGGTTCATGAAGTGCCAGTATTCGCCGTCGGTGTACAGGTACTGCATGTCGGTATCGATGACGTCGGCGGCCTCGAGGTCGTCGGTCGCCTTCATGGTCATTTCGACCACGCGGCCGGTCTTGATGTTGCGGTACTTCACGCGGGTGAAGGCCTGGCCCTTGCCCGGCTTGACGTACTCGGTGTCGGTGATGACGCAAGGCTCGTTGTTGACGAGGATCTTCATCCCGTTCTTGACGTCGTTCATGCCATAGCTGGCCATGCTGAAACTCCTGCGAATAATGAGTGTGGCGTTGCGTTTGGGTTCCGGCCACCCCCGCACCGGACGGTGCCGGCGGTGGCCGCGGCCGTCGTCCGGCGCGCTCCCGGGCCGGCCTGCGACGGGCCCAGGGGTCCGCGATGCGGGGGACCTGCCTGTGGCGGCGGAAGGCTAGAATGTCGGGCTGCGCCGGCCCTCCGCTGCGATTCACCGCGGCGGCGGGACCCGGGCGCCGTAATCGGAACCCTGAAGGCTAGCCCCGCATGATACCCGCAGCTCACGCCTCCTTACAGCAGGCCACCCCGCCCGCCAGCCCCGCCGGCGGCCCGCCGGCCGCGGGCGCGCGC
>NZ_JBPKJP010000169.1:0-4939 GCF_051217035.1 Lysobacter sp. 1R34A | reverse complement strand
GGCGGCTGTGGACGGCGCTGGCGCATACCCGCCTGCAACGCGGCGATGCGGCCCGGCCGTTGTCGCCGTGGACCGCGCTGCTGGCGGCCTGGCGCGGCGCCCGCAACTGACCGTTGCAGGGCCGGGCAGGGGGCGTCCGGCCCGCGGGGGCTAGAATGGCGGCGTTGCGTTCCCCCCACGCGCCCCCATTGTTGCCGTCGTGAATCCTCCCCAGACCCCCACCGCACTGAAGCCCGTCCTGCCCGATGTCGCCTTCGACGCCGCCGCCGCGGCGCGACCGCTCGACTGGGTCGGGATGTCCAACATCGCCTTGCCGCTGCGGATCGCCGCGGCCGACGGCAGCCCGATCCAGGTCGCGGCCTCGGTCGACGTTTCGGTGAATCTGCGCGACGCCGACGCGCGCGGCATCCACATGTCGCGCATGTACCTGCACCTGCAGAACGCCTTCGCCAGCGAGACGGTGACGCCGGCCGGACTGCGCCGGGTGCTGCAGAGCCTGGTCGACGGCCAGGGCGGCATTTCCAGCGCCGCGCGCCTGGTCCTGCGCTACGAGCAACTGTTGCTGCGTCCGGCGCTGGCCAGCCACAACGCCGGCTGGAAGCGCTACCCGGTCGAGATCGACGCGCGCCTGCTCGACGGGCACCTGCACCTGGGCCTGCGTTTCGCGGTCGAATACTCCAGCACCTGTCCGGCCTCGGCGGCGCTGTCGCGCCAGCTCAACGCTCAACGTTTTGCCGACGATTTCGCTGCCGCGCATCCGCTGTCGACTGCGGTGGTCAGCGACTGGCTGGCCTCCGAGCGCGGCCTGGCGGCGACGCCGCACGCCCAGCGCAGCCGCGCCGACGTGCGCGTCGAGCTGCGTCCGGCGTTCGACGAAGTGCCGCTGGTGGCCTTGATCGACGCGATCGAACAGGCGCTCGGCACGCCGGTGCAGACCGCGGTCAAGCGCGAAGACGAGCAGGCTTTCGCCCGTCTCAACGCGGAAAACCTGATGTTCTGCGAAGACGCCGCGCGCCGCGTCGCCGCGGTCTTGTCCCGCGACAAACGCATCGAAACCTTCGATGCGCAGATCGCCCATTTCGAAAGCCTGCACGCGCACGACGCCGTCGCCCGGGTCACCGGCCACGGCGCCCGCGACTGAGCGCCGGCCGGCGGCGGTCGGCGTTCGATGGGCAATGCTCGGCAGCCCGCCTCGCATGACCGGCGTCGAGCGTTCGCGCCCGACGCCTGAGTCGGGCGAGCTGCCTCCGACGGGCCGCGCCTGACGGTCCACATCCGGCGGCCACATCCGGCGGCACGACGCGGCAATGTCCTACGGACCGCCGGCATCGCGCCGAGCCGGCGGACGTGTAGCATCGCCTGCGAGCCACGGCAGGATCGCTGCGGCAATGCATGGAGGCGTGGGCGAGTGCACAGATTCAAGGCCCAAACCGTGACGGCCCCCTCCCCCGGAGCGCGAGGCCCATGGGCTATGCTCGGTTCACCAGACTTGTGACCGGAAGGGGCATGGGGAAACCCTCGCGTCGAGCCTGGCAGACCCTGTTGGTGCTGCTGGGAATGTGGGTGGCGACGATCGTGTCGGCGCAATCCTTGGGCCTGGCTTCGCCGGGCCGCGCCTCCTATGCGTCGCCGTCGCTGAGTCTGTCCCGCCTGGGCCAGGACCCGGTGCCGGCGCGGATACTCGGGGGCGAATTCGATCGCGAGTTCCAGGCGGTGCCCGGCCAGCAGATCACGGCGCCGCGGCGCCAGCCGGTGTGGTGGCGGGTGACGGTCAACCAGGACGTCCCCGGGGCCGACGCGCCGCAACTGGTGATCAGCCGGCCGTACCGGCGCGAGATCGAACTGTGGCGGCCGGGCGACGCAGTGCCGCTGCGGCGCTCGATCTACGGGCCCGACACCGACTTCAGCCATTCCACCCGCTTCATCGTGTTTCCGTTGCCGAACGGTTTGCGCCGCGGCGATTCGCTGTACCTGCGCATGCTCACGGTCGACGTGCTGCCGTCGAAGGTGACGATCCAGCCGCTGGCGAAAGTGCAGCGCGAGGACATGCTGCACGTGGGCTTGCGCAGCATCGTGCTGACCGCGATGGGGGTGGCGGCGGTGCTCGCGTTCGGCTTCTGGGCCGGCCTGCGCGAGCGCGGCTACGCTTACCTCGGCCTGACCCTGGTCCTGCAGATCCTGACCCTGACCGCCGACGGCGGCGAGATGCGGGCGATTCCCTGGCTCGACGAAATCGCCCCGGACGGGCGCACCAACGTCGTGCTCAATACCGCGGCGGTGCTCGCCAGCATCCGCTTCCTGATCTTCTTCCTCGGCCTGCGCACCACCCAGCCGAAGGTCGCGCGCATTCTCGACTACTGCAGCGTCTCGCTCGGCGCCTTGCTGCTGGTGTCGCTGTTCCGTACCTGGAAGCACAGCGCGCTGTTCGGCAACCTCAATCTGCTGCTGGTCATCGCGCTGGTGCTGTACTGCACCGTGGTGGCGATCTGGCGGCGACAGCGCGAAGCCTATTTCCTGTTGCTGGCGTGGTCGCCGTTGATGGTGCTGCTGGTGGTGCTGGTCGGCGCCAATCACCAGTGGTGGCCGGAATACGCCTGGCTGGAATATGCGTTTCCGATCGGCCTGGCGTTCGGCGGGCTCGGCCTGCTGCTCGGCCTGACCTCGAAGCTGCAACAGCTGCGGCGCGACCGCGACACCGCCAACCGCCTGGCCACCTACGACAGCCTGACCGGGGCGATGACCCGCGCGGCGATCTCGCAGAGCCTGCGCGGCGCGGTCGACAGCGCGCACCGCTCGCACCGGCCCTTGTCGGTGGTGTTCTTCGACATCGACCACTTCAAGCGCATCAACGACGAACACGGCCACCGCGTCGGCGACGAAACCCTGCGCATCGTCGCCTTGCGCACCCGCAACCGCTTGCGGGCCTACGACCTGTTCGGCCGCTACGGCGGCGACGAAGTGCTGGTGGTGCTGGCCGACACCTATCTGCGCGATGCGATCCGGGTCGCCGAGCACCTGCGCGAATCGGTCAGCGGCAGTCCGCTGTCGATCGACGGGCGTTTGTTGCCGGTCAGCCTGAGTCTCGGCGTGGCCGAGCTGCGCACCGGCGAAACCCCGGAGCAGTTGCTCGAACGCGCCGATGCCGCGCTGTACGCCAGCAAGTCGGCCGGCCGCGACCGGGTCACCGGCCACAGCGTCGAGCCCGAGCGCGAGGTGATGGCGTGAACCGGCCGGACGGCCTGGACACCGACGGGGATACGGCCACCGTCTCGGCCGCGCAGTTGCGCACCGGCGATCTGTTGCTGATGCGCGGCCGCAGCGAGCTGGCGAGTCTGAGCGCCTGGTTCGGCGACAGCGTCTACGACCATGTGGCCCTGGTCGGCCGCGCCGGTTGCGTGATCGATTTCGGCGCCGGCGGCGTGGTCGAGCCGGCCCTGGACGAGTGCCTCGCCGCTGCCGACCCGATCGCGGTCGACGTGCGCCGGCCGCTGTCGGGGCAGGGCGAGGACCTGCAGGACAACGATCGCATCGCCGTGCTCGCGCATGCCTTGTCCCTGCGCCGGCCGAACTATGCCGGCGATCCCTTGCGCGCGCTCGGCGTGCTCGCCGCGGTGCGCGAGCGCGAGCTGCCGCCGCAGGCGGCCTTGCGCCGGGTGCTGTACGAAGCCTTGCAGCGGGTCGCCCGCGCCGGCGCCGATGCGATGACCGCGAGCGAATTCGTCTACCGCTGTTTCGCCGAGAACCCGGTGCAGCCGCCCGGGCGCCTGGCGCCGCAGCTGACCCCGATGGCGGCGCGCGCCGCGCCGTTTCCGCAGCTCGACTGGCCGGCGCTGTGGGAACAGATCGCGCCGTGGTTGCCCGAAGAGCGCCGCCTGCCGCCCTCGTTCGACAGCGACGGCATCGACGAGAGCGATTTCTATATCGCCCTGACCGCGGCGCGTTCGCGGCTCGGCCTGATCTCGACCGGCGCCGGCCTGCTCGCGGCGGGCCCGCGCCAGCCGAATCCGAAATGGCTGCGCCTGTGCGAGCTGGAACGCTCGCCGTCGTATCAGCCGCTCGGACGCCTGTATCCGGCGCCCGCCGCGGCCTGAGCGTTCAGCGCCTCAGGGCGTCGCCGCTTTCGCCGCTGCTTTCGTGGCCTGCGTGGCCTGGCCGCGCTCCAGCACCAGCAGCGGGTCGACCCGCACATCGAACCAGTTCATGCCCCAGTGCAGATGCGGGCCGGTCGCGCGCCCGGTCGCGCCGACCGCGCCGAGGGTCTGGCCCTGGGCGACGCGGTCGCCGACTTTGACGTCGATGCGCGACAGGTGCAGGAAGTTCGAACTGACCCCGTGGCCGTGGTCGAGCAATACCGTGCCGCCGGTCAGGTACAGGCCGGGCTTGGCGAAGGTGACGAGGCCGGCGGCCGGCGCCAGGATCGCGGTGCCGGTCGGCGCGGCGATGTCCATGCCGGAATGGCCCGAGCCTTTCTGGCCGTTGTAGACCCGCTGATTGCCGAACCGGCCGCTGATGCGGCCGCGCACCGGCCAGACGAAGGGCTGGGCGAAATCGGCGCGGTCGTCGTCGCGGGCGCGCGCGGCGGTGACTTCGGCCTGCTCGCGTTCGATCCGCGCGGCGATCTCCGGCGGCGGATTGACCGTCTTGGGCGGCACGCCCTGGATGTACTCGGTCGGAAAATCGCGCGGCGTCACTGCGATGCGCACCGTCTCGATGCGGCCCGGCGCGGTCTCGACCTGCAAGGCGAGGGTGCCGGTGGCCTCGCGGCCGACTCCGAACACCACCGTGCCGTAGCCGGTGCTGCGCAGGACGCGCTCGCCGTAGCGCACCACGCTGCCGGCGGGGACCTTGCCGATCACCAGCGCGCCCTGTTGCGCCGCCGGCGGAAACACGATGCGGGCATCGGCCGCTGCGCGCGCGGGCGCGGCGGCCGGCGCGGTTT
>NZ_JBPKJP010000168.1:0-5019 GCF_051217035.1 Lysobacter sp. 1R34A | reverse complement strand
ATCCTGCGCGCGCGCCTGCTGGTCGCCGCCGACGGCACTCGCAGCGGCGTGCGCGAGGCGCTCGCGATCGGCGCCGACGAGTACGACTACGGCCAGACCCTGTTCGTGACCCGGTTGCGCGGCGAACGCGCGCCCGACGGCACCGCCTACGAGCGGCTCGGCGCCGAAGGCCCGACCGCGCTGCTGCCGCGCGGCGATCGCCACTACGGCCTGGTCCACAGCGTCGCCACGGCCGACGCCGACGAAGTCGCCGGGTTGGACGAAGCCGGCTTCCTCGCCCGTGTCCAGGACGCATTCGGTTGGCGCGCCGGGCGCTTCCTCGCCTGCGGCGCGCGCAGCCTGTACCCGGCGATCCGGGTGCTCGCGCGGCGCATCACCGGGCCGCGCGCGGTGCTGGTCGGCAACGCCGCCCAGACCATCCACCCGATCGGCGCACAGGGTTTCAACCTCGGCCTGCGCGATGCGATGACCCTGGCCGAACTGATCGAGCGCCGGCTCGCAGCCGGCGGCGCCGACGGCAAGGTCGATTGCGGCGACGCGGACCTGCTGGAACGTTATGCGCAGCGACGCGCCACCGACCGCGAGCGCACCGTCGCGTTCTCCGACGGCGCGGCGCGGCTGGCCGCCAACGACAGCGGCCTGATGCGGCCGCTGCGCAGCCTGGGCCTGTTCGCGGTCGATCGCCTGCCGAGCGCGCAGTCGTTCCTGGTCGGCGGCGCGATGGGCTATCGCGGCGACGTGCCGGCCTTGTGCCGCGGCGAGCACGACGACCTGCATGCGTCCGGAGGCCGCGCATGAGCCGGCGCGATCTGCTCGACGTGGTCGTGGTCGGCGCCGGCGTGGTCGGCGCGGCGGCGGCGCTCGCCTTCGCGCGCGACGGCCTCGACGTGGCCCTGGTCGAAACCCGCGAACCGCCTCGCTGGAACGCCGAGCGTCCGGACCTGCGCGTATACGCTTTCGCCCCCGACAACGCCGCTCTGTTGAACGATCTGGGCGTCTGGTCGGGTGTGCGCGAGGCGCGTCTGCAGCCGTATCGCGCGATGCGCGTGTGGGACGCGGCCGGCGGCGGCGAACTGCATTTCGATGCCGACGCGTTCGGCCGCCGCGAGCTCGGCTGGATCGTCGAGCACGCCTTGCTGGTCGACAAGCTGTGGGCCGCATTGCCGACGGCCGGCGTGCGACTGCATTGTCCCGACCAAGTCGATTCGCTGGAACTCGACGCGCCCGACAGCGTCGGGGTGATCCTCGACGGCGGGCGTCGCCTGCGCGCGCGGTTGGTGGTCGCCGCCGACGGCGCCGAATCCAAGCTGCGCCGCCTCAGCGGCATCGACGCGCCCAGCCACGATTACGGCCAGCGCGGCCTGGTCGCCTACGTCGACAGCGAACTGAGCCATGAAGCGACCTGCTGGCAGCGGTTCCTGCCGGGCGGGCCTCTGGCGTTCCTGCCGACGCTCGGCGATGCCGGCGCGCGCGATCGGCGCAGCTCGATCGTCTGGACCCTGCCCGAAGCCGAAGCCGAGCGCTTGCTCGCCAGCGACGACGCGGCGTTCCTGAGCGAACTCGAACGCGCCTTCGGCGGCCGCCTGGGCGCCTTGACCCGGGTCTCGCAACGCGCCGCGTTTCCATTGCGCCGGCAACTGGCCGAGCGCTACCTCGCCGGCCGCGTCGTGATCGCCGGCGATGCCGCCCATGTCGTGCATCCCCTCGCCGGGCAGGGCGTCAACCTGGGCCTGCGCGACATCGCTGCGTTGCGCGGCAGCCTCAAGCAGGCGCAGCGGCGCGGGCTCGACCTGGGGTCGCCGACCCGCCTGGCGCGTTGGGCGCGCGAACGGCGCAGCGAGAATGCACTCGCGGCCTACGGCTTCGAGGGCTTGAACCGGGTGTTCTCGAACGACGGTGTCGCCGCGACCCTGCTGCGCGGGCCTATGCTCGGCCTGGCCGGCAAGCTGCCGCCGCTGACGCATTATTTCTGGAAACGCGCGGCGGGGTTGTAGCGCTGGCATCCGGCGCCGCTCCGCTGAGATCGACCCGGTCACGGCCGGCCGTCGAATCGCGGCGCACCGCTGCGATACGATCGTGCGCACCGACATGGAGCGTACGATGAAGCCAATCGATGGATCGAAATGCCGCCGCTGGCTGCGCTGGTCGGTACTGCCGATCGTATCGATGCCGCAGTGGGCCGGCGCGACGAGCCAGTGCCCGCCCGGCACCGGCGAGAAGGGCCCTGTGTTCTGGGCGCTGGGCTTCGGCATGCTGGGCCTGTTCTTCGTCCTGGGGCTCGCGGCGGTATTCGGCGCGGTCCGCGCGACCCGCGGCCTGAAGTGGACCCGGCGACTGCCGCTGTTGCTGGCTGCGCTGGTGGCCATGCTCTGCCTGTGGACCCTGGGCCTGTGGCTGTTCGGCAACTACTTCGTCATGGTCTGCTGACCCGCTCCGACGATGACGTGCTTACTGTCGCCGCTGCTGGCACTTTCGGCCGCGGCTCGTGGTGTTGCCCCCGTTTGACGAGGGGGCGAACGGCCGCGCAGCGGCCGTGGGGATTTGCTTCGGCTGCGAGCTGAAGCTCTCTCGCTCAATGCTCGTGAAACCGCCGGGTGGTCCTCAGCAGGTACACCGACACCAGCACCCCGATCACCGCCACCGCCATGACGTAATACGCGGCGGTCATGCCGCCGAATCTCGGCGCCAGGACGCCGATCAACGGCGGCGTCAGCGCCCCGAACACCGCGTAGGCGACGTTGTACGAGAACGACAGCCCGGAGAAACGCACCGGCGCCGGGAAGGCGGCGATCATCACCGCCGGGATCACCCCGACCACGCCGACGAACACGCCGGCCAGGGCGTACAGCGCCAGGAAATTCGCGCCGCCGTGGTTGAGGTCGTAGTACAGCGCGTAGCTGCTCGCGAACACGCCGAGCGAACCGATCAGCAAGGCGCGGCCGCGGCCCAGGCGGTCGACCAGCAGGCCGCCGGCGATCGCGCTGAGGGTCAGGCAGAACGCGGCCAGGCTATTGCCGAGGAACGCGCGTTGCGGAGCGATGCCGAACTGGCTCTGCACCAGGGTCGGCGTCATCAGGACGATCACCACGATCGCCGCGGTCAGCAGCCAGGTCACCAGCATCGACAGGACGACCCCGGCGCGATGGTCGCGCAGCACCTGCTTGAGCGGCAGCTCGCGCACCAGTTGCCGGCTCTCGCGCATCGCGGTGAACACCGGCGTCTCGCTGAGCCAGCGCCGCAGGTAGACGGCGAGAAAACCGAACACACCGCCGATCAGGAACGGCACCCGCCAGGCCCAGTCCAGGACCTCGGCGGGCGCGAACCAGGTGTTGATCGCGGTCGAGATCAGCGAACCGATCAGGATGCCCGCGGTCAGGCCGGCGGTGAGGCTGGCACAGGCGAAGCCCACCCGGCCCGGCGGAGCGTGCTCGGCGACGAAGGTCCACGCGCCCGGCACCTCGCCGCCGATCGCGATGCCCTGGACGATGCGCAGGAACAACAGCAGCAGCGGCGCGGCGATGCCGATCTGGGCGTAGGTCGGCAACAGGCCGATGCACAGGGTGGGCAACGCCATCAAGAACACGCTCAGCGCGAACATGCGCTTGCGCCCCGAGCGGTCGCCGAAGTGAGCCATGACGATGCCGCCGATCGGGCGCACCAGGTAGCCGGCGGCGAAGATCCCGTAGACCTGCAGCTCGGCCAGCCATCCCGGC
Source organism: Lysobacter sp. 1R34A (assembly GCF_051217035.1). Taxonomy (NCBI): domain Bacteria; kingdom Pseudomonadati; phylum Pseudomonadota; class Gammaproteobacteria; order Lysobacterales; family Lysobacteraceae; genus Lysobacter; species Lysobacter sp. 1R34A. The sequence continues at coordinate 1,306 of NZ_JBPKJP010000168.1, read as the reverse complement.
ATGCCCGGCGGGAAGAACAACTGCCGCAGCGTTGCGGTCAGGAACACGAAAATCACGAAATCGTAGAACTCCAGCGCGCCGCCGAGCGCCGACAACAGCAGAGTGCGCGCGTCCTTGCGGTCGAGCCGGCGCGTGGGGACGGAGACGGACGGCGACACGGAGCTGGCGGTCATAGGTCGGGCAGGGCGGGCGGCAGGTGGAGTCGGGCACTATGCCGCAACGAGGGCGGGGTGCAAGCAGGGGCTGGCGGGTGGTTCCTGCCTGGAGTTATCCCATAAGGGTGTTGCCACGTATCTGTACCTGCATGAGCGGCGTGAGTCGCGACCGAGGGACGCGCAGTGGCGACAAGGCCGTTCTCGTTCGTCGAAGCGGGGTGCTTTCGCCGGGGTAGGAGGGGCGCAAGACGCGACATCGTTGTGATGGTCTAGCGCGTGGCTATCTAGCAAGATCGGGATCGACATCGACATCGACATCAAGATCAAACCCAAAGCTTCCGCCACTAAAGCGGCGGGCTACTTTCTTTTGTCTAAGCAACAAAAGAAAGGTAACCAAAAAAGTTGCTTCTTTTGAATCAAGGGCCCGCACGAGCTGTGCTTCCGCAGGGATCTACGTACGGGACGTCTCTGTCCCGATGAAAAACGGCCTGCATCCATGCAGGCCGCCCTCCGGGTCTTTAGCCTTCGCGAGTGCGCGGCGACGCACAGCAACAGCCAAACAACAGGAACCAGAGGGCGGCGACGCCATCCCCTGTAGGAGCGGCGTGAGTCGCGACCGCGGACGCGGGGAAACAACAAGGCCGATGCCATCCATCGGAGCGACGTGCTTTCGCCAGGGTAGGAGCGGCGCAAGCACGCGACCGCGAATCTTCGGCTGACGCCGCGGGTGAAGTTGCACGGTCGCGGCTCGCGCCGCTCCTACAGGCGTCGGTGCGCTGCACAAACACGAACGCCCCCGTTTCCGGAGGCGTTCGCGGGAGACGAAGCTCCGATGACGATCAACGCATCCAGCCCGACAGCTCCTTCTTGCTCAGGCGCCCGTTGTTGTCGACGTCGACTGCGCGGAACTCCGCGGTCAGGGTCGCGTTGCTGCGCGCTTCGGCGCGGCTAAGGTTGCCGTCGTGATTGGCGTCGAGGGTGTCGAAGTCGATCTTGTACTCGCCGACCACCGAGTTCGGCGGACTGGAGGTGATCGTGACCTGCGGCTGCACCGGTGCGACCGGGGCGGGCGGCGGCGTCGGTTGCGGCACCGGGTCGGTCTGCTGGGTGGCTTCGGCGGTCGCTGCCGCGGCGGCCTGCGCCGCCGTGGT
>NZ_JBPKJP010000167.1:0-5037 GCF_051217035.1 Lysobacter sp. 1R34A | reverse complement strand
GGCCCGGCCATGCCGGGTCATCCGTTTGGGGCCCGTCCGTGCCGGGTCTGTTCATTCCGAGGCCGAGCAGGTCGCGCCTCTGGGTTCCAAGGCCCGCGGTGCCGGGCCCGATCGACCGCATCGCCGCGCTGCGCTGCGGCCTGCGCGAGCCGCCGGTGACGCCGGCGTCGGGCCCGCGCGGCGCCCTGCGCGTGCTGGACGCGATGGTGCGTTGGTACACGCAGCCGCCGGCCGAGGACGCCGGCCTGGAAGTCGCGCTCGATCATGCCGCGCGTTTGCTGCGGCCCGGCTCGCGCCTGATCGTACTGGCCGATCCGGCCAGCATCGCGGCCCTGCCGCAGCGGCGCTGGGCGGTGCTGGCCCAGCATCACGAAGTGATCGTGCTGCTGCTGACCGATCCGATCGAAACCCGGCCGCCGCAGACGGCGTTGCCGTTCAGCCGCCACGGCGAGCGGGTCGAACTCGACCTCGGCATCGATGCGCAGCGCAAGCGTTGGCACGACCAGTTCGTCGCGCCGGTCCAGGTGGCCCTGGAGAAACTGCCGGCACGCGGAGTGCGCGTGCAGGCCTTGTCGACCGAGGCGCCGAGCGAATCGTGGCTGCCGCTGCTGGGCCGCTCGCGGCCGTTGGTGGCCTGATGGACGCGACCCTGCCGCTGCGCGATGTCCACCAACCCGATGCGCCGCCGCTGTGGCCGCTGGCGCCGGGCTGGTGGATGCTGATCGCCGTGCTCGCGATCGTGGCGCTGGCGATCTATCTCTGGCAGCGTCGCCGGCAACGGCGGCGGCGCGAGATCGCACGGGTCTTCGACCAGGCGCTCGAAGCCGCGACCACGCCTGCGCAGGAAGTCGCGGCGATGTCGGAGTTGTTGCGCCGGGCGGCGCGCCGGCACGATCGCGAGGCTGATCGCCTGCAAGGCGAGGCCTGGCTGGAATTCCTCGACCGCGGCTCCAAGCGCCGGGATTTCGTCGAAGGCCCCGGCCGCTTGCTGCTCGACGGCGGTTATCGGCGCGAGGCCGACCCGGCCCAGGTCGCGACCTTGCGCGAACTCGCCCGGCAACGCTTCCTGCGTTGGATGGGGGCGCGTTGATGTCCTGGCTCAGCGATTGGCGCGAGCTGTTCGCCTGGCCGTGGTGGTTGCTGGCCTTGCCGTTGCCGCTGCTCGCGCGTTGGCTGTTGCCGGCCGCGCGCGACGCCTCGGCCGCGCTCAAGGTGCCGTTCGGCGATCGCCTGGATGCGGTCGCCGCGGCGGGCGGCCGCAGCCTGCGCGGCGGCGGTGCGGATTGGCTGCTGTGGCTGGCCTGGGCACTGCTGTGCATCGCCGCGGCGCGTCCGCAACAACTCGGCGAAGCGGTGCAGCCGCCGCAGGTCGGCCGCGACATGATGCTCGCCCTCGACCTGTCGGGCAGCATGAGCGAACCCGACATGGCCCTGAACGATGCGCCGGTCGAACGTCTGACCGCGGCCAAGGCGGTGCTCGCCGACTTTCTCGATCGCCGTGTCGGCGATCGCATCGGCCTGATCGTGTTCGGGCGTCGCGCCTACGTGCTTGCGCCCTTGACCCTGGACCGCGACACCGTGCGCGACCAGCTCAAGGACAGCGTGGTCGGCCTGGCCGGGCAGGAAACCGCGATCGGCGATGCGGTCGGCCTGGCGGTCAAGCGCCTGCGCGAGCAGCCTACCGGCCAGCGCGTGCTGGTCCTGTTGACCGACGGCGTCAACACCGCCGGCGCGCTCGATCCGGCCAAGGCGGCCGAGCTCGCGCGCGATCATCAGGTGCGCATCCACACCATCGCCTTCGGCGGCGACGGTTCGCTGTCCTTGTTCGGTTTCAAGATCGCGGTGCCTGGCGGCGATCCGCTCGACGAAACCTCGTTGCGCGCCATCGCCCAGACCACCGGCGGACGCTTCTTCCGCGCCCGCGACACCGCCGAGCTCGCCGGCATCTACACCGAAATCGATCGCATCGAACCGGTGCGGCGCCCCGGCAAAGCGGTGCGGCCGCGGATCGAGCGTTATGTCTGGCCACTGGCGGCCGCATTCGGCCTGGGCCTGTTGGCCTTCGCCTGGCCGCGACGGAGGCCGGCATGAGCCCGTCGCTGTGGCTGCACAACCTGGCGCCCTTGCAGTTGCTGCGCCCGCACTGGCTGTGGGCGCTGCTGGCGCTGCCGTTGCTGGCCTGGCTATGGCGTCGTCGCCGCAATCGCAGCAGCGTGTGGCGCAGCGCGGTCGACCCGCACCTGCTGCCGCATCTGCTCGACGGGCGCGACGGTCGTCGCTCGCGTTTCGCCGCGGCGACCGCGGTGTTCGCTTATGCCTTGGCCGTGTTCGCGCTGAGCGGGCCGAGCTGGCGTCAGAGCGAGCAGCCGTTGTGGCAGGGCGGCACGCCGCTGGTGGTCGCGCTGGACCTTTCGAGCCGGACCCTGGCCGGCGATCTGCCGCCAACGCGATTGGCGCAGGCGCGAGCCAAGCTGGCGACCTTGCTGAAGCTGCGCGACGGCGGCCAGGTCGGCCTGGTCGTCTACGCCGACGATGCCTATACGGTGGCGCCGCTGACCGACGATGCGCGCAACGTCGCGGTCTTCCTGGATGCGTTGTCGCCCGACGTCATGCCCGGCGACGGCCAGCGCGGCGACCGCGCCATCGAATGGTCGGCGCGCCTGCTCGCCCAGGCCGGTTTCGAGCGCGGCGAGATCCTGTTGATGACCGACCGCGCCGACGCGGCCGCGCGCCGCGCCGCGGCGCAGGCCGCCGACCGCGGCTATCGCGTGTCGGTGCTGGGCCTGGGCGGCGAGACCGCGACCCCGTTCCAGCGCCCCGACGGCAGCATCGTCAACGTCAAACTCGACGCGGCATCCCTGCGTGCGCTAGCCGCCGACGGCGAAGGCCGTTACGCGACCATCGGCCGCGGCGACGAGGACCTGCAGGCGCTGCGCTTGCTGGCGCCGGAAGTGTCCGACGCCGGCAGCGCGCGCGGCGAGAAAAGCCTGGCCCGCGAAGACAACGGCTATTGGTTGCTGCCGGTGTTGCTGCTGCTGGCCCTGTTCGCGTTCCGTCGTCGCAGCGGCGCGGCCGCGGTCGTGCTGCTGTGCCTGGGCTGGCCGGTGCTGCAACCGGCGCAGGCGCAAGGACTGTGGCAACGCCCGGACCAGGCCGCGCACGAACGCATGCGCGAAGGCACCCAGGCCTATCGCAAGGGCGAGTTCGAGCGCGCCGGCGAGCTCTACCGGCGCGCTGAGGGCGCGGACGCGCAGTACAACCTCGGCAATGCGCTGGCGCGCCAGGGCCGCTATCCGGATGCGATCGCGGCCTACGATCGGGCGCTTGAGCTGCAACCCGGCATGGCCGACGCCCTGGCCAACAAGCGCGCGGTCGAAGCGGCGATGAAACGGCCACCGCCGCCGAAGGGCGGCGACGGCAAGAATCCGCCGAAGTCGCAGAACGGCAAGGACGGCCAGGGCCAACCGCCGCAGCAGAACGGACAGCAACAGGACGGGCAGCAATCGCCTTCGCCCGCGTCGCCGAAGCCGGCGCCGCCCAAGCCCTCGCAGGATTCCGGCGATCCCGCCCGGTCCCGGCCGAAGCCCGGCGAATCGAAGCCGTCCGACCGGGACGCCCAGCGCCAGGCCGATGCGGCCCAGCGCGAACGCATGCAGCGCGAACTCGCGCGCCAGGGCAAGCACCCCGCGCCGCAAGCGGCTTCCGGGCGCAAACCCGAACAGGAAACACCGCTCGAGCGCGAGCGCCGGCTCGCCAACGAAGCCTGGCTCAAGCGCGTCCCGGACGATCCGGGCGGCCTGCTGCGCGAGAAACTCAAGATCGAATACGAGCGGCGCCAGATGGAGGCGCTGCGAGGGGATTGAAACCGATGTCGCGATGGATGGGCCGATTGGGGTTGTGGTTGCTGCTGGCGACGCTCAGCACGGGCGCGTGCGCGCAAACGCGGGCCTGGCTCGACCGCGAGCGCATCAACGCCGGCGAAACGGCGACTTTGAACGTCGAGACCACCGGCGCGCTCGGCAACAGTCCCGACTTCGCGCCGCTGCGTGGCGATTTCGTGCTCAGCGCAAGCAGCAACAACAGCGAGATGGTGTCGGGCCGGAACGGTCTGGCCGTGCGCAGCCGGTTCTCGGTGCTGCTGCAGCCGCGCCGCAGCGGCCGCATCGCGATTCCGGCCCTGCAGGTCGGCAGCGAGCGTACGCAGCCGCTGACCCTGGAAGTGCTGGGCGAACCGGCCGGCGTGCCGCAGGGCGCCGGCGGCGATGTGTTCATCGAGAGCGAAGCCGACGACCTCAGTCCCTACGTGCAACAGGCGGTGGGCTGGGTGGTGCGGCTGTATTCGGCGGTGCCTTTGCTCGCCGGCAAGATCGACCAGCCGGTGCCGGAAGGCGCGTCCTTGATGCGGGTCGGCGACGACGCGCAATACAGCCGCGATGTCGCCGGACGCCGCTACACCGTGGTGGAGCGGCGGTTCCTGTTGGTGCCCGAACGCAGCGGCGCGCTCGGCATGCCGCCGGCGCTGTTCGAAGGGCGCAGCGCACCGAGCTTCCTCGACCAGGTCATGGGCGGCAGCGGCGACGAATTGCGCGCGCGCGCCCGGCCGCGCAGCCTGAACGTGCAGCCCCTGCCGGCCGACGCACCGCAGCCGTGGCTGCCCTTGCACGAGCTGAGCCTGCGTTACCGCTCCACGCCGCAGGAACTCCGGGTCGGCAGCGCCGCGACCCTGGTGGTCGAGGCGACCGTCGACGGAGCCACTGCCGCGCAGCTGCCCGAGCTGCAGTTGCCGCCGATCGACGGCGTGCAGGTGTTTCCCGAGCCGGTGCAGGCCGACGACGGTTTCGCCGACGGCCGGCCGCGGGTGAAGCTGACCCGCAAGTTCTCGCTGGTGCCTGCGCGCACCGGTCCGACCCGGCTCGAGGGCCTGCGCATGGAGTGGTGGGACGTAGCCGCCGGCAAGCCGCGCAGCAGCGCCCTGCCGCCATTGTCGTGGACGATCGCCGCGGCCGGCGGCGCGGCGGCGGCCGGGGTTGCGCCCGC
>NZ_JBPKJP010000166.1:0-5066 GCF_051217035.1 Lysobacter sp. 1R34A | reverse complement strand
GCGCCGGCCGAACGCCGTGCGCGCCGACCGCTGCTGCGCGCCTGGCTCAGCGACGAGCCGCCGTCGCCGCTCGAGGGCAGGCTGTCCCGTCGCGGAGCCGGCAACGCCAGCGCCGCGATGCTGCCCTTGTTCGACGCCTTGGCCTCGGGCCATGATCGCGTCGCATTGCCGGCCGGTGGCGGCCGAACCCTGCGGGTGGAGCTGATCCATGATTGAAGGACCCGTTTCGCCAGGACGCGACGGCCACACGCCAGGAACGGCGACCGCGCACCGGACCCGTCCGCCGCGCCTGGATCGCGACAACGTCGCGGTCGTCATTCCGGCGCTCAACGAAGCCCTGCGCATCCGCGAAGTCGTCGAAGGCGCGCTGGCCCAGTGCGCGCACGTGATCGTGATCGACGACGGTTCCGACGACGGCACCGCCGATCGCATCGCCGACCTGCCGGTGACCTTGCTGCGTCACGCGCAGCGCCAGGGCAAGGGCGCGAGCCTGCGCGACGGCTTCGCCGAGGCCTTGCGCCGCGGCTTCGCCGCCGTGCTGACCATGGACGGCGACGGCCAGCACGCCGCCGAGGACATCCCGCGGCTGATCGAGAGCGCCAACCGCTATCCCGACCACATCGTGATCGGCGCGCGCCTGCGCAAGCGCGCCTCGCAGCCGACCTACCGGCGCCTGGCCAATAATTTCGGCGACTGGGGCGTGGCCTGGGGCACCGGTTACCAGATCGCCGACAGCCAGAGCGGCCAGCGCCTGTACCCGGCCGCCGTGATCGCCCTGGGCGACGTGCCCGGCGAAGACTTCGTGTTCGAGGCGCAGATCCTGATGTCGGCGGCGCAGCAACTGGGCACCCGCTGCGTCTCGGTGCCGATCGAATCGCGCTACCAGAGCCAGAATTCGCAGGAACAATTCCGCGCCAGCCATTTCAAACCGCTGCGCGATTTCAGCCGCATCACCAGCCACATCGTCGGCCAATGCCTGCGCCGCGGCGGCATCCCCGCGGTCTATCGCAGCATCCGCGCCAACCCGCCGCTGATCGACGACCCGAGCGGCGAGTTTTCCGGCTCGGCCGAGCACAAGGCGCAGACGCATACGCGTTGAGCTTTACCGCAGGGCAGGCTCGCCGAGCGGTTGGTCGTCGCCTACTCGCAGGTCATTCCGCGACGGCGGAACTCAGCGCTTTCGGGCCGGAACGCCGGAACGCCCTGCGCCCTGGTGTCCACGGAGGTGCGAGCCAGCGGCTCGCAGCGCATCCCATTCACCCCGCCTTCGCGGGGATGACGACGGCAGGTGCCGCAAGAACGCCGTGCGCCGCGTCAGTTGCGCGGCCGGTCAACCGGCGGCGCCTGCGGGCCCGGGTCGTTCATCGGCGGCGGATTCAGCACGTAGATCGCCACGCCGCGCGCGAACTTCTGCCGCGGGCTGATGCTCACCCCGACCCCGCCGCCGCTGTAGTGGCGCCCGCCGAAACTGCCGCCGCCGGCACCGACGCTGACGCCGCTGCCGCCGTAGCCGTCCTGGGTGCCCTGGAACAGCACGCCGTTGGCGCCGAGCTTGGCCGCTTCGGCGCGCAGCTTGGCCACCACCGAATCCATCTTGTTCTGCTCGCCGTAGGTGAACGCGCCGCTGTTGCTTTCGAGCAGGGCGATTTCCTCGTAGCGGCTCGGCGGCGGCGCGAAATACACCCGCACCTGCGACACCGGCACCGGCGGCCGCGGCTGGCCGGTGATCACGTGGGAACTGGCGCAGGCCGACAGGGCGAGCGCGAACAAAGCGATGAACAGGCTGCGCGACATCGGAAGTCTCCCGTACGGCCTTCGCGGCGGACAGCTCATGCTACGCCGGCCGGCCCGGCGTCGGGTGAGCGCCCGGTGAGCGGTCGCCGCCCGGCGATGGTCGGCGCCGGCGCGCGGGCGCAAGGCTGGCCGGGCGCGGCGCTGAATCAGGCCTCCCGACCCGGGCGATCATGATTTTCGACGCCCGCACTCGTCGGCCGGTGCACGTCGGCCGGGCCGCCCACCTCAGCCCATGCCGCCGTTGATTCCGATCACCTGGCCGTTGATGTAGCCGGCCGCGTCCGAGCACAGGAATGCGACCAGCGCGGCGACTTCGTCGGCGCGGCCGGCGCGACCGGCCGGGACCATCTGCTTGATCGCTTCGGCGCTGAACGCCGCCTCGGCCATGCGCCCTTCGATCACCCCGGGCGCGACCACGTTGACGGTGATGCCGCGGCTGGCCATCTCGCGCGCCAGCGACTTGGAGGCGCCGTGCAGCGCCGCCTTGGCCGCGGCGTAGTTGGTCTGGCCGCGGTTGCCGAGCACTGCCGCCACCGAGGACACGTTGACGATCCGCCCCCAGCGCGTGCGCGCCATCGGCAGCAACAGCGGCTGAGTGACGTGGAAGAAGCCGTGCAAGGACACGTCGATCACCCGCGTCCACTGGGCCAGGCTCATGCCGGCCATCGGCGCGTCGTCGTGGATGCCGGCGTTGTTGACCACGCCCTGGATCGGCCCGGCTTCGAGCAGGCCTTCCACGGCGCTGCGCGCGGCCTGATCGTCGGCGACGTCGAAGGCGACCGCCGAAGCCTGGCCGCCGGCCTCGCTGATCCGCGCGACCACCTGCTGCGCGCGCTCCAGATGCTGGTTGGCGTGCACGATCACCTGCCAGCCCGCCGCCGCCAGGGCGAGACAGATCGCCTGGCCGAGGTCGCCGCTGCCGCCGGTGACTAGGACACGGCGCGGCGAAGGGTGCGAGGTGGACATGTGGGCGACTCCGAGCGGCAAAGCCCGATTGTCCCCGCCCCGCCGCCGTGGCGAAAGCCACGCGGCGGAGCGGGGAGTCGCCGCTCCTGGCCAGCCGGTCCGCGGCACGGCTTGCGGCTCAGGTCGAAAGGCGGAAGCCGTCCGGATACGGCGGATAACCCTCGCCGCCACACAGGCTGTCGATCTGCACCAGGCGATGCTGGACGACCCGGCCCTGGTCGTCGCAATGCAGCCGCTGCACGCCCTGCCATACCGCCCATGCGCGTTGCCCGGCCCGATCTTCGCCGTCGATGGCGATGACCCACCATTCCAGGCAGCGGCGCGCATTAGGTGCCAGCCGCATCGAGAACCGATCGTCGAAGTCGAAGTCGAGCTCGATCCGGCCTTCGTCGGTGGCCGTGCTCAGCCATTGCGTGAACAGCGACGAACGCCCACCGGCGATGCGGAACATGTCGACCCAGGTATCGGCCGGCATGTCCTCGTCGTAGGGCCGGTCGCAACGTTCGATCCAGTGCAGGCGCGCGCCTTCACGGCGGTCGAAGACGATGCGCAAGCGGAACCGGTGGCCGATGCGGCCCTCGTCGACATCGTGATGCGGGCCGATGTCCTCGAAATGGAACTGCAGCGACATGAACGAAGCTCCCGGGCGCGATGCGGCGCGATCGCCGCCTCTGCACCAGGAAACGCCGGCGCCGGCCGGGTGTGAATACGGACGGCGCGACGCGCCGCAGCGCAGGTTCAGTCCGGCCGCGCCATCACCGCCGCGCGCCCCTGCGCGATCGGCGCGCCGGCGTGATGCAGTTCGAACTCGTATTGCCAGCTCTCGCCGGTGTCGATGAGCTTGTGCGCGCGGCCTTCGATCGCGCCGGGCAGCTCGTCGATGCGCGCGAGCTGCAAGCGCACCCCGCGCAGCGCCACCAGCACGCCGGGCTTGGCCGCGCCACCGTGCCTTCGCGCGAGCAGGCCGCCGTGCACGGCCATGGCCTGGGCGCCGTATTCGCACAGGTGCACCGCGTGCAGGACGCCGTCGCGACGCAGGGGATGGGCCGGATCGCGATGGCCGTGGCTGCGCAGCACGATGCGCTCCTCGTCCCACTCGACGAGCTCTTCCCACAGGCACATCAGGCCCTGGTGCGGAATCAGCGCGGCGATGGCCTCACGCGTGCGCATCGCCGGCCTCCGGCGCCGCCGGTTCGCGCACGATCAGCAAGGCCAGCGCGAAGTTGAACACCACGCCGAGCGCGACCGTGCCGCCGATCGCGCGCAGCACCGGGATCGACGACAGCCCGAGCAGCGAGAACACCAGCAGCGTGGTCAGGCTGCACACGATCACCGCGTGCAGGGTGCGCAGTTGTTCGTCGCGATCGTCGCCGGCATGGTCGAAGAACAGCGCGTAATCCAGGCCCAGGCCGGCGGCGAGGATCAGCGAGACCAGATGGAACAGGTTGAGCTCGACGCCGAGGCCGCGCAGCACCGCCAGGATCAGCAGGCTGCTCAGGGCCATCGGCGCGAGCACGCGCAACACCCGGCGCGGCGAGCGCAGGGCCACCCAGACCGCAGCGGCGAGCAACACGCCGGCCAGGCCGAGCGCCATCAGCACGCGGCCGCGATAGTCGGCGACCAGGGATTCGGAGGCTTGCTTGAGATCGAGCAACTGACCGCCGTGTCGGCGCACCACCGTCGCGACCGCGGCCGGATCGTTGAGCCCGGTCAGCGACACCAGGGCGGTGGCGTGGTCGCCGCGTTGCAGCAGCAGGCCTTCGACGCTGACCGCGAGCGGCGTGCCGGCGAGGTCGCGCGGGGTCAGCGGCGGCGCCTGCCGCGCGCGTTCGACGTCGGCGAGGAAATCGGCGAAGGCATCGCTGCGGAACGGCGTCGCCGCGACCGCCGTGTCGAGCGCGCTGCGCAGGCTCGCCGCATCGGGCAGGCGCTGCTGGCGTTCGCGCTGGGTCTTGGCGCTGGGCAGGTAACGCGCGGCGAGGTCGTAGCCGGCGATCGCGCCGCGCTGGCGCAGCGCCGGCAGTTCGGCCAGCAAGGCTTCCGAGGACTGCAGCGCGGCTTCGGCGTCGCGCCCTTCGATGGCGACGACGTAGCGCACGTCGGGCGCGCCGAGTTCCTCGCGCAACTGCGCGTCGCGCGCGAGCGCGTCGCCCGGCACCGGGGTCAGCTTGGCCAGGTCGTTCTGCCAGAACGGGCCCGGCACGAACAGGATCACCGCCAGCGCCAGGGCCGCGATCAGCGACACCCCGGCCACGCCGAGCCGCGGCCAGCGCGCCAGCCGCGTCCACAGTCGCGCCAGCGCCGGC
>NZ_JBPKJP010000165.1:0-5147 GCF_051217035.1 Lysobacter sp. 1R34A | reverse complement strand
TGGCCGACCTGATCGCCGCGGCCGACGTCCCCGCCGCGCGCGCCGCCCGGCGCGCCCTCGCCGGCGAGTTCTCGCGCCGGGCCGAGGCCCTCGCCGGCGACCTGCTCGCGATCCGCGTCCACGTCGAGGCGGCGATCGACTTCGCCGACGAACCGCTCGACACCCTGGGCGGTTCGGCCCTGCGCGCGCGCTTCGCCGCCGCTTCGGCCTCGCTCGACGACCTGCTCGCCGCGGCCGAACGCGGTCGCCGCCTGCGCGACGGCCTGCATGCGGTGATCGTCGGCCCCCCGAATGCCGGCAAGAGCTCGCTGTTGAACGCCTTGGCCGGCAGCGACCGCGCCATCGTCACCGACATCGCCGGCACCACCCGCGACCTGCTGCACGAGACGGTCAAGCTCGACGGCGTCGAACTGACCCTGGTCGACACCGCCGGCCTGCGCGACGGCGGCGATGCGATCGAGCGCGAAGGCATGCGCCGCGCCCGCGGCGAACTCGAACGCGCCGACCTGGCGATCGTGGTGCTCGACGCGAGCGATCCGGAAACCGGCTTGCAGGCGGTCGCCGAGGCGATCGCCGAGGTGCCGGTGCGGCTCTACGTCTACAACAAGATCGACCTGATCGAATCCGACTACGGCTCGCCGACGCCGGTCGACATCGGCGGCGAAGACCGCGTGTTCGTCTCCGCGCGCAGCGGCGCCGGCCTCGACGGCCTGCACGCGCGCTTGCGCGCCCTGGCCCAGGGCGATACCGCCGAGTCTTCGGAAGGCGCCTTCACCGCGCGCGCCCGTCATGTCGACGCCCTGCTGCGCGCGCGCGAAGAACTCGACGACGCGCGGGTGCAACTCGATCACGAGATGCTCGACCTCGCCGCCGAGGCCCTGCGCCAAGCGCACGAAGCGCTCGGCGAAATCACCGGCCGCGTGCGCGCCGACGATCTGCTGGGGCATATCTTCTCGAGCTTCTGCATCGGCAAGTAGCGCGGCGTCGGGTCGCGACCGGCGATCGCGTTGTTTCGGTTTCGCCTCGTCGTTTTCCGTAGCTCCAAGGGCACAGCGGCGTAGGCGGCGACCGCGCTGGCCCAGCCTCGCGGCGTCACTGGCCGCAGCCCCTGTAGGAGCGGCGTAAGCCGCGACCAAGGCACTCGCAGAGTCCATAACGCGAAGGTCACCGGTCGAAGCCGTTAACTCTCGCGGGGTAGAAGCGACGCAAGTCGCGACCGCGTCGGCACGACCTCACGGCGTTCCTGGCCGCAGTCCCTGTAGAAGCGGCGTAAGCCGCGACCAAGGCACGCGCAGAGTCCACAACGCGGAAGTCACCGGTCGAAGCCGTTAACTCTCGCGGGGTAGGAGCGACGCAAGTCGCGACCGCGTCGGCACGACCTCACGGCGTTCCTGGCCGCAGTCCCTGTAGGAGCGGCGTAAGCCGCGACCAAGGCACGCGCAGAGTCCACAACGCGGAAGTCACCGGTCGAAGCCGTTAACTCTCGCGGGGTAGGAGCGACGCAAGTCGCGACCGCGTCGTCTCCGGTTGCGGCGTTTCTTGCCGCAGGACGGTGAAGCAACAGCAAAGCTTCCGCCCCCTAAAGGGTGCGGGTAACTTTCTTTTGTCCAAAGCAACAAAAGAAAGTCACCAAAGAAAAGTGCTTTTCCCTGCAAGGGCACAAGCCCGCATGATCGATGCCGACGCAGGGATGCTCCAGACAGGCCATCCATGGCCTGCTTGCGCACGGCCCGCCTCCCTGCGGGCCGCCCTACGGGTCTGCTTTTGACCGGCAAAGCGCCAAGCAAAGCCATAAAGCAAACCAGATCAAAATCCCGACAACGACAACGACAACGACAACGACAACGACAACGGCGCCGCGTACCGACCACTGTAGGAGCGGCGTAAGCCGCGACCGCGCAATCCCAATCGCCTACGCCGCGGGCCGCAGGTTCGCGGTCGCGGCTTGCGCCGCTCCTACCCCGGCGAAAGAGACGCCGCTTCGATGGATGACATAGGCATCATTGTCTCTGCGCGTTCCGTGGTCGCGACTCACGTCGCTCCTACAGGGAGGTGGCGTCGCGCGCGTCGGCTGTTTGCGGCTTTGGCCGTTGCTTTTGCTGTGCGTCGCCGAGCACTCGCGAAGGCAATCGAAGACCCGGAGGGCGGCGCCCAGGGATGCGCGCCGTTTTTCATCGGGACAGGGAGGTCCCGTATGAAAAATCACTGCGTCGGCATCGCTCGTGCGGGCTTGTGATCTAGAGAAAAGCACTTTTCTTTGGTTACCTTTCTTTTGTTGCTTATGACAAAAGAAAGTAACCCGCCGCTTTAGTGGCGGAAGCTTTGGGTTTGATCTTGATCGATTAGACGAAAGAGGCGCCGCAAGACCGTAACGACGCGGTCGCGGCTTGCGCCGCTCCTACCCGGCGAAAGCGCGCCGCTTCGATGGATGACGACGGCTTGTTACTTCAGCGCGTCCCATGGTCGCGGCTCGCGCCGCTACCCTGACGGCTACGGCCGGCATCGGCGTGATGTTGAGAGGTCGCGGTCGCGACTCACGTCGCTCCTACAGGGGAGGGTTGGTTACGCTGATCGAGAAAGAGCGAAGCTTCCGCCAACCGCCAACCGCCAACCGCCAACCGCCAACCGCCAACCGCCAACCGCCAACCGCCAACCGCCAACCAACTTCCAACCTCCAACAACGGCGACGGCAACGACGGCGGCGACAGCCAGCGGCCAACGGCCGAAAGTATCCAGGACGAACTCGCTCACGCCGCCGCAACCACCTGCTTCCGCGCGATCAGCGTCCCGCCGCCGCGATCAGCGTCCCAACACCCCGAACACCACCACCGCCGCGATCAACGCCGCCACCACCGCGAAGAAAATCTTGACCCAGCTGTAGGGGCGCTCGCCGGCGAGCTGGCCGGTGTAGCCGTTGGCCAGTACCTGGAAGCTGCGCGAGCCGTAGGTGTAGCTGACCAGCCAGACCGGGACCAGGATGTGCTTGAAGGTGCGGCCGCGATAAGTGGCGTCGACCTGCAGATTGCGCTGGGTGTCGCCCGGGACTTGCGCCGAACACAGGCTGCGGGTCTGTTCCTGCATCGAGCTTTCGCTGAGCACCGAGGCGGCGCGCAGGTCGACCTGGTAGCGCTCGACGATCCAGCCGCGCACGAACTCGGGCGAGTAGGGCTTGAGGTCGCTGGTGGTCGGGAACTGGCCGATCTGCTGCAGCAGGTTCGCGTGCACGCCGACCGTGCCGGGCACCAGGTCGTCGTCGAAGAAATGCTGCAACGACCCGGCCGCGGGTTCCCAGCGGGTGTGGCGCACCTGGCGGGTCTTGCGCTGGCCGTTCTCGAAGTAGCTCTCGGTCTCGTAGTAATAATGACCGGCCTCCGCGGTCCACTCCGCCGAGACATGGGCGTCGAACGTCCAGTACGGCAGGTACACGCCTTTGAGGGTGTCGGTAAGGGCCGCGTTCTTGAGCCGGTTCGGCGCGAACCAGCGGGTGCCGTACCACTTGCGGATGCTGTCGCGGACCTGGCCGTCGCTGATCTTGAACGGCAGCAGGCTCTGCGGGGTGATCGCGTCGCCGAGCGATTCGTGGTCGATCACCGCCGGCGAGCCGCAGAACTCGCAGCGCTGTGCGACCTTGCCGTCGACGAACACCGAGATCGCCTTGCAGCTCTGGCACTGCACTTCTCGGCGCTCGCCGCCACCGCCGTAGCCGCGCTGATCGCTGGGGTGGTGAGCGAGAGCGCTGACCAGATCCAGTTCCACGACCTGCTCGCCCAGCGCTTCCTGCGCGGGCGACCACGGCACGATCGTGCCGCAGTAGGGGCAGGCCAGGGATTGCTTGGCCGCATTCCATTGCAGATCCCCGCCGCACTCCGGGCAGGGATGCTTGCCGACGGTGGCGTTATCCATCAGCCGCGCAGGAATTCTTCGAGGGCGGCCTTGGCGATGCGGGTGGCGCTGCCGATCTTGCGGGCCTTGAGTTCGCCCGCGGCGATCGCGGCCATCACGTCCTCGACCGAGACGCCGAGCGCGGCGGCGGCCTGCTCGGGGGTCAGCACCTCGAGCGCGTTGCCGCCTGGCAACGGCGGCGGCGTCGCGCCGGCGGGAGCCTGCGCCTGTCCGCTCTGCATGCTGCGCATCATCTCCTGGGCGATGCCGAAACCGACCGCCATCTGCGCCGGCACCGCGGCGGCCGCGCCGGCTTCGCCGCCCTGGCCCATGGCGTGGCCCATCTGGAACTTCACGTAGTCGTTGAGGTTGCCGACCACGCCCATGCTCGAGCGCGCGTCGATGGCCTTCTCGACCTCCGGCGGCACCGAGACGTTCTCGAGCACGAAGGCGGTGATCTCGATGCCGTACTTGCCGGTCATGGCCGGGTTGATGATCGGCAGCAACGCGTCGCCGAGTTCGCCGTAGCGCGAGGCGACGTCGAGCGCCGGCACGTTGGCGGTCGCCAGCGCTTCGGTGAACACGCTGACGATGCGCGAACGCATGGTGTCGGCGAATTCGTCGAGGCGGAAATTCTGGTCGGTGCCGGCCACTTCCCTGAGGAACTTCGGTGCGTCGACGATGCGGAAATCGTAGGTGCCGAAGGCGCGCAGGCGGACCACGCCGAAGTCGGCGTCGCGCATCATCACCGGGTTCGAGGTGCCCCACTTGTTGCCGGTGAACAGGCGGGTGTTGAGGAAGTAGACGTCGCACTTGAACGGCGAGTCGAAGCCGTACTTCCAGCCCAGGATGGTCGACAGGACCGGGATGTTCTCGGTCTTGAGGGTGTGCTTGCCGGGTCCGAACAGGTCGGCGTACTGGCCGGCGGCGACGAACTGCACCTGCTGCGACTCGCGCACGATCAGCTGGGCGCCGTTCTTGATTTCCTTGTCGTCGTCCGGGTAACGGTACGACAGGGTGTCGCGCGAATCATCGGTCCACTCGATGATCTCCAGCAGCTCGCCCTTGATGAAACCCAGAATACTCATGTGCCGCTCCCTTCCTGTGGTGCGGCGATTCTAGAGCACACCGGGCTGAAGCCAGCGAGGACCGGAATCCGGCCGGGCGGCCGACTATTCGGACCCGACCGGCCCGCCTGCACGGGGTGGGCGGGGCGGTTGCGCACCGACGGCGCAGACCGGCCCCGACCGGGCCGGCGCACGGCC
>NZ_JBPKJP010000164.1:0-5319 GCF_051217035.1 Lysobacter sp. 1R34A | reverse complement strand
AGCGCGGCGATGCGGTCGCCGTCGCGCACCGCGGCCCAGGCCGCGACCGCGCCGGCACGCGCGGCCTGCACCGACTTGAAGCGCACCCGGGTGCCGAAATAAAGCGAGGGTGCGGTGTCGGCGACGATCAGACTCAAGCGCTCGCGTTCGGCCTGGAACAACTTGGTGTGCGCGCGCCCGGTGCGTGCGGTCAGGCGCCAATCGATATGGCGCGCGTCGTCGCCGTGCGAATACTCGCGCGACTCCGCGTACTCCATGCCGCGCCCGCGCAGCGGCGACAGGGCCTGGCCGCTGACGCCGTGGCGGCCCAGGCGCGCGTTGCGGCGCCCGCCGACCGCCGCGCGCAGCGCGACCAGTTCCGCCAGGCCCGGAACGATGCCCTCGCTCATCGGCCCTTCCCGTTCGCGCGGACGACGCCGTCGCGCATCCCGAGTCCGGAATCGCGCATCGCGGCACTCAAGGCAACGGCACCTTCTTGAGCAGTTCGCCGAGCAGACGGTCGCCGTCCCAGCCTTCGGCGGTGGCTTCGTAGCTCGGCAGGATCCGGTGACGCAGCACTTCCGGGGCGATCGCGCGGACGTCGTCGGGCGTGACGAAGTCGCGGCCGGCCAGCCAGGCATGCGCGCGCGCGCAACGCTCCAGCGCGATCGAGCCGCGCGGGCTCGCGCCCCAGGCGATGCGCCGGGCCAGCGCGGCGTCGTAGCGCGCGGCATCGCGCGAGGCCAGCACGATCTCGACGAGGTAGCGCTCCACCGCCGGCGCCACGTGCAGGTCGAGCACCGCGGCGCGCGCGGCGAACACATCGGCCTGCGGCATCTTCTCGACCGGTGCGGTCGCGGTCTGCAGGGTCTGGCGCGCGCGTTCGCGGGCCAGGCGCAGGATCTCGGTTTCCGCGGCGGCTTCGGGATAGCCGATCCGCACATGCATCAGGAAGCGATCGAGCTGCGCCTCCGGTAACGGGAAGGTACCTTCCTGCTCGATCGGGTTCTGGGTCGCCATCACCAGGAACAAGGGCGGCAGGGCGTACGTCGCGCGGCCGACCGTGACCTGGCGTTCGCCCATCGCCTCGAGCAGCGCCGACTGGACCTTGGCCGGCGCGCGGTTGATTTCGTCGGCGAGCAGGATCGGATGGAAGATCGGCCCGGCCTGGAACTCGAAGCGGCCTTCCTGCGGACGCCAGACTTCGGTGCCGGTCAGGTCGGCCGGCAGCAGGTCGGGGGTGAACTGGACGCGGGCGAAATCGGCTTCCAGACGCGAGGCCAGCGCGCGCACCGCGCTGGTCTTGGCCAGGCCGGGCGCGCCCTCGACCAGCAGATGGCCGTCGGCGAGCAAGGCGATCAACAGCCGCTCGATCAATTCGGCCTGGCCGACGATCTCCTGGGCGAGCGCATCGCGCAGTGCGCGGAAGGCGTCGTGCAGGCGCGCGGTCTCGGCATCGGCCTGAGCCGGCGCGGTGTCACGGGGGCGATCGGGGCTGCTGTCCATCCGGTATCCAATGACGATCGAAGGCGAGATCAAGTCGATTTTGACCGAAGTTCGCCAGCGGGGTTCAAAAAAAGCGATTAGGAAACGAACCGCATCCATCGCGAACGAGGCGTGACAGCCTCGAATCCGCGCTATGCGCGACGCAAGTACTTGATTCGCGCCCGTTAAGCCAGGCGCGGCCGCCGAGCGCGAAGGCGTAAACAGGCCGCGGGCCTGAGCCGGTGTTCAGCCCCTTCGGGCCACTCGGCAGTTCGAACGATGGGGCTGTCCGGACCGCCGGCTCAAATGCAAAGAGGGCCCGAAGGCCCTCTTTGCGATCACGCTCGACGCCGTGGATCAGCGCTGGGTCACCTTCATCACCTTCGGGGTGACGAAGATCAGCAGCTCGGCCTTTTCCTTGCTGCGGCTCTTCTTCTTGAAGAGGTTGCCGAGGAAGGGGATGTCGGCCAGGAACGGCACCTTGGACAGGTCGGTGCGATCGCGGAACTCGTACACGCCGCCGATCACGACGGTCTGACCGTCCTCGACCAGCACCGCGGTATTGATGTTGCGCTTGTTGATCTGCGGGACCTGGCCGATCGAGGTGTCGACGAAGCCCTCGATCTCGTCCTTCTTCACGTTCATGTTGAGGAAGACGCGGCCATCGTTGGTGATAGTCGGATTGACCTTCATCTCCATCAGCACGTCCTTGAACTGGACGTTCGGGATCGGGATGCTGTTGCCGCCCTGCTGCGGGGAGATCGTCACGTAGCCGACTTCCTGGCCCTGGCTGATCACCGCCTCGCGCTGGTTGCTCGTGACCACGCGCGGGTTGGAGACCACTTCGCCGCGGCCTTCGGTCTGCATCGCGCTGAACTCCATGTCCAGGTTGACGTACTTGCCGAGGATGGTGAAGGCGAGCGCGCCGGCCGGATTGGCGATGCCGACATTGCTGTTGAGGCTGGCCGGGAACAGGAAGGCCGGGTTGGTCAGAGTCTGCAGCAACGAACGAGCTTGATTGAACAGCGCGGTCGCACCGGCGGCGTCGCCGCGAGCCTGCGCATCGTTGCCGTCCCGGGTCAAGGCCGCGGCCTTGCCTTCGATCAGGCTGTTCTGCGCGGCGGTATTGCGGAAATTGTTGATGCTCTCCAGCGTGCCGCTGGTGATCACGTCGCCCTTCTCACCGGAGATGCCGAAGCGGGCGCCGAGATCACGGGCGAAGCTCTCGGTCGCGATGACGATGCGGGCCTCGATCAGGACCTGATCGACCGGACGATCGATGACCCGGATCAGCTCCTTCATCTGCACGATCTTCTTCGGAATATCGCTGATCATCAGGGTGTTGGTACGCTCGTCGGCGACCAAGCGGCCGCGCGGCGAGAGGAAGCCATTCTCGTTACTATTGCCGGTGCCGCCTTCGCCGCCGCCGCTCCCGCCGATGCCCTTGGCCTCGGTCAGCGCCTTATAGATCTGCGCGGCGTTGTGATAGTTGATCTGGATGTATTCGGTGGTCAGGTCGACACGGTTGTCGAGCGCGATACGGGCGTCTTCGCGGTCCTGCTCGTACTTCGCCACTTCGGCCTGCGGCGCGACCCAGACCACGTTGCCGCTGCGGCGCTTGTCCAGGCCCTTGGCCTGCAGGACGATGTCGAGCGCCTGATCCCACGGCACGTTGACCAGACGCAGGGTGACGTTGCCCTGCACAGTATCGGCGGCGACGATGTTGAGGTTCGACTCCTCGGCGACCAACTGCAGCACGGTGCGCACCGGCACGTCCTGGAAGTTGAAGGTCACCGGACGTCCGGAGTAGGTACGGACCACGCCCGCCTGGGTCGACCCCGCGGTGCTGCCTGCGGCGCTCGCCGGCTTGGCGGCGGCCGCGCCGACCGCGCGACTGCCCGCCGCCGCCGTGCGCGGCACGACCTCGACGATGTATTCGCGGCCGGTCTGGTAGGCCATGGTGTCGTAGGCGCCGCTGGTATTGAGCACCAACTGGGTCCCGGTGCCGCTGGTGCGCGCGTCGACGCGCTGCACCGGCGTGGCGAAGTCGCTGACGTTGAGCGGGCGCTGCAACGAGGCCGGCAGTTGCGCGTTGCCGACGTTGATCAGGACTTCGGAGCCCTGGTTGCGCATGTCCGGCAGGGCACCGTCGCCGCTGAAGCGCACGATCAGCTTGCCGGAGCCGCCGTCGCCGCGCTTGAAGTCGATGTTCGCGACCGAGATCGTGCCCGGCAGCTGCTTGCCCGGGTCGTTGCTCGGCGTCGGTGCGACCTGCACCGTGGGCGCCTGAACAACAGGCGCCTGGACAGCGGGTGCGTGGACAGCGGGCGCCGTCGTCGCAGCCGCAGGCGGCGCCGCGTGGACGGCGCTGATGCCAGCCAGCAGGCCGACGACGAGTCCGGCCAAGCGCGGACCGGAAGCCATGGGGCGTCGAGCCGACGGCATGGATTTGGCGTTGAGTACGATCATCATGCTATCCCCTAATCATTGATCTTCGAGCGCCACGGAAGCTGGACGTTCCAGCCAACCGCCTGCGCCGTCCGGCACCAGTTCCACCAAGTCGATGCGGTCCTCAGTCACGGCGGTCACACGACCGTCGTTCTGCCCCATGTACGCACCGGGTCGAACACGATAAGTCACTTTGTCGGGCGCCATGACCAGCGCCACGGTACCGCTGCCGCGGCCGAGCGTGCCGACCATGTCCAGCGCGTCGAGCGGGAACTGTTCGAGCAATTGCTTGCGCCGCACCTTGTCCGGACGCAGGCCGGAGCCGTCGTCTTCGTCGGTGAAGGCGGTGCTGAACGGATCGCGCAGGTCTTGCGCGGCGTATTCGAAGGTCTCGAACTGCTGCATGACCGGCAGCGGGTCCAGCGGCGGCGCCGGCTTGGCCTTGACCTCGGCCACCCACTTCTCGAGGTTGGGCGCATCGCCCGGCGTGCTGGAGATGGTCCGGAAACAACCGCTGACGACAAGCGTCATGGCGATCGCGCACAGGCCGCCGACGAAGGAGCGATTGAGAACGAAGTGCCTACGCATCTCAGCCCTCCTCCTTGTTGTTCTTGGCATTATCGCCCTTGTTCCCGTCCGCTGCGGCTGCGCCGTCGGCCGCAGGAGCTTGTGCAGCCATCTCTTCCTCGTCGAGGTAGCGGTAAGTCTTGACCGTGCCGGCCAACTCAAGCGGGCTGTTCGGAGTGATGCCGCCGACCGCGTCCTTGCTGTTCTTGCCCTTGGGCTTCAGCGAGATGTCGTGCATGGTCATGATGACCACGCGCGGCAGCGACGCCACACCGCTGACGAAGGCGCCGAACTGGTGATAGGTGCCCACCATGCGCAAGGCGATCGGCTTCTCGGCGTAGAACTCCTTGGGGACTTCGGCTCCGGGCTGGAACAGCTCGTTGGAGATGCCGGTGGCCAGGGCGGTCTGCGAGATGTCGACGATCAGATCCGGCATCTCGGTCTTGCTCGGCAGCTGGCGCAGCATCTGTTGCAGTTGCTGTTCCATCTGCACGAGCTGCTGCTTGAGCGGTTCCAGGTTGGCCGCGCGCCCTTGCTTGGTCTCGAACGTGGTTCGCAACTCCGTTTCTTTTCGCTCCAGGCCTTCGAGCTCTTCGCGCTTGTCGCTGACGAATAGCCACCAGGCCAGGCCGATGATCACCACGCCGACGAGGGCGCAGAAAATGATCTGGGCCTGGCGCGGCCAGCCGCCGATGTTGTTGATGTCCAGATTCTTCATAGAAGCCTTTCTGCTCACGACGCGGCTCCTGTCTTGGTGGGCGCCGGCGCGGGCTGGGCCGGCGCGGCAGCAGGCTTGGCAGCCTCGGCGGCCGGCTTGGCCGGCGGCGTAGCCGGTTGCGC
>NZ_JBPKJP010000163.1:0-5381 GCF_051217035.1 Lysobacter sp. 1R34A | reverse complement strand
GCCGCGGCGCCGACGGTCGGTTCGGCGCCGCTCGCGTCGTCGCAGGCCGCCGCGAGCGCGCGTCCGCATTCGTCGATCGCGGCGGCGTCGACCGGCGCGCTGGTCGCATCGTGCACGCAGGTGCAGCAGTACGAAGTCACCTTCGTGCTGGACCGCGCCTATCCCTGCGGCCAGTTCGCCAACGGCGACTACTGGGTCGCGCCGACCGCCGACAGCCTCGGCAAGGTCAAGGTGCTGTCGATCTCGCCGGCCTTCTCGAGCGGCCGCAACGGCTTCGAGGTCAACCCGACCCAGGTCGAGCGCCAGGGCTTCGACTCGCGCGCCAGCAACTACCTCCGCACGCTGGTGCCGGCGCTGCCTTATTCGGCCTCGCCGAATCAATCCATCGTCAAGGCGAAATCGCTCGCCACCTTCAATAAGACGGCGCTCGATACCGCGGTGGTGCTGACGGTGTTGGCCGCGCCTCCGGCCGATGGCGGCAGCACTTCGTTCCGCCCGCCGTACTTCGGCCGCAACAAGCCGCTGTACTCGACCCAACGCCTGCGCCTGGACCGCTTGCCTTCGCTCGCGCCGCTGGCGTCGACGCCGGCCCTGAGCGCGCTCGCAGCGAAATACCAGCGTGTGCAGTTGGATCATCAGCTGCACTGGAGCGCGGACGAGATCCATCCGCTCAAGAACATGCCGGACTACGGCGCTTCGATCGCGATCAACTTCGCCGAGGCCTCGCTGCGCCTGATGGTCGACGGCGATGCGGCCGAACGCCGCAAGCTGGCGATTCTGATGGTGCAGTACGGCATCGACCTCGACGCCGCGATGCAGGGCGGGCTGCATTTCAATGCCGACGGCGGCCACCGCCACGGCCGCAAGTTGGTGTTGGCGCTGTCGGCGCTGCTGCTCGACGACCCGGCGATGGCGGCGCGCGTGCGCGACTTCCAGCAGGGCACCTTCCAGGAAGATGGTCAGCTGTATGTCGGTGCCGCCTCCGGGCAGGTGTTGTTCGGCGGCCTGTGCTCGGCCGAGGACTACTGGGACAACCAGAACACCGGCGGCAACTCGCGCGATTGCCGCGACCCTTACGGCTACATCGACGGCGGCCAGGAACCCGGCGCCTACTATCAGATGTGCTGTACGGCCAAGGGCTTCAAGGCAGCCGCGTTGGCGTTGCGGTTGATGCCGTCGCTGCGCTGCATCTGGACCGACGACCGCATCCTGCGTTACGCCGACCGCTGGGTCGCGCACGGCGCCTGGACCCAGCCCGACCCCTACCAGCCGCGCGGCAGCGGCGCGCTCGACACCGACCCGAGCGACGGCATCGGACGCTGGCCGGCCCTGCACGGCGCCGCCCGCGACGCCGGTTATTACGGCAGCGCCTTCGCCGACGCGATGTGGACCGCCTACCGCGCCCAGGCCAGCGATAGTTATAGCTGCCCGTGACCCCGACGCGTTGCCGGCATAGTGCGGGGCGGATGTTCCGAGCCGCGCGAGCTCCCGGAGGGCCGCTCCATTCGTGGAGCGGCCCTTCCTGTTTCGGTCGGGCCGTTCGATAGCGTCGTTCGAGCTTCTCACGCCGAAACCGCGGGCATCGCGGCGACGGGAAGGCTAAGCTGGGCGGCATCGATCGCCCCAGGCCGTCCAGTCGAAAGACGCTGCGGCCAGGCCGGCCGGTATCCAGGGGGGGAAGGCGCAGCAGCGCCTTGCCGGTGCGGTTTTTTCAGGGGGCAGTCCAATGAAGCAGTCGATGCGATCGGTCCGTCGCGGGCCGGTAGGTTTATTTCGCGCGCGGATCGCGGTGGCGATCGCGCTGGCCGCGCATGGCACGGTCGCCGCGGCCAAGCCGCCCGAGCCCTTGCCGTATCCCTTGGCGCCGGAACTCGCGGTCGAGTTGTACCTGACCCAGACCGAGCTGACGCCGGTCAGCGGCGTCTCGAGCCCCGTCGTCGACCCGGTGATGATGAACGGCCTGGTCGCGAATCACGGCGCGGCCGGATTGGTCGGTGGCCTGCTCGGCGGCCTGATCGTCGGTGCGATCATCCAGAAGGGCGCGAACGACGGCGCCAAGTGGGGCAATCAAGTGGTCGGCCCGTACGACTACCGGACCTCGATGGAGGCGAGCCTGCGCGCGGCGCTCGTGTCGGGCGGCATCACGCCCTCGCCGATCGTCAAAGTGGTGCTGCCCGAGCCCAAGCCCGGGCCGGGAACCGCGGTCGCCAAGCCGGCACCCGCCAGCAAGGTCCCGGTGGCGTGCACGAACCCGGTGCTGCGTCTGCGCCCGCTGCGTTGGGCGCCGGTGAACAGCACGCTGGTGACCGGGCTCAATGCCAGCTTCTACGATTGCGTGCCCGGCAAGAAGGGCGGGCTCGAAGAGAAGCTGGGTTGGTCGCGCGGCTATCAGGTGTCGATGGTCGCCGACGCCGAGGCGATGCCGCGCAAGCAGCAGAAGGGCTATATCGAGGGGCTGGATGCGGCGCGCGTGCACCAGTTGCTCGACCATTCCGCGGCCGAAGTAGCGGCGATGTTCGCCTATGAGTTCTCGCAGGAAGGCCGCGTCGAGCGCGAGCAGAAGGTCAGTGTATGGAATGGCTTCCGGCAGATTCGCGCCGGAGAGCACTGGGCCTGGAACCGCCATCGCCACGCGATGATGCCGGATATCCTCGGCACCTACCGGCTCAGCGACGCGTCGCTGGTCGCGTTCAGCGCGGCGCCGGCGCCGATGGTCGCGGCTACGGCGCTTTCGGCGCCCGATGCGGCTGCGACGCCCGCTGTCGGCGAAGCCGGTGCGGGATCTGGCTCGGCGGTCGCCGCTCCTGCAGCGTCCGTGGCACCCGCGGCGACTCCGGCGGTTCCCGCAATGCCGGCCGCGCCGGCCACGGCACCGGCCACGCCCGAAGCCGCCGCGCCGGCCAGCGGTGGCGAGGCCGTGCAGGGAGGCTGACCGCGCTCGTGCCGTGCCCGGTCGCCGCCGGTCCGGTCGCTGCGACAACCGCAAAGGCCCGCGATGCGGGCCTTTGCTTTGGACGGCTGTCGCAATGGCGCGCGATCACTCGCTCGGCGAGGCGTATCCGTCGAGATTGCTGACGATGTTCATGCATTTGCCGGTCGCGTCGCAGGCGGCGTGGGCGATGTTCTTGTCGTTGCAGTTGCCGTAAGCCCTGGTGGTCTGGCTGGTCGCCGGCAGGTTGCCGTTGGCCACCGGCAGGTAGAACACCGAGGATTGCGCGCCGATCACGTTGCACGAGGGCAGCTGGTTCGCGCCCTGGCTGTATTCCTCGACGAAACTGACGGTCTGGCTCTTGAAGCCGCTCCAGGTGGCGGGAATATGGATGGTGGCGACGGTGATGCTCTCGCCGGTCATCAGGTCGGTGACCACGCCGGTGACTTGGGTCGAGGCGCGGATCACGTCGACCTTGTACTTGTGGCCGGGTTTCCAGTTCCACTTGATCTGGCACTGCACGCCGCTGCCTTCGTGGGAGAAGTGGCCGCAGCTGGCGCGGCTCGAGGCGTCCCAGCCGCTCGCCAGCCAGATCGAGAAGTTGAGCCAGCGTTGGCCGCTGCGGTTCTGCAGGCCGATGTAGCCGCCGTCGCCGCCGTGGAACCAGAACTGGTTGGCCCAGTAATAGTTCGAACGCGAACCGCCGTCGTGGTTGACCTGATCGTAGAAGGTCAACTGGTGGTAGCCGGCGGTGGTCGTCGGCCAGTGCGCGTCGGTGCTGACGATCCCACCCACGACCACGGCTTGCGCGGTCGGCCCGATCAACATGCCTGCGGCGATCAGCCCGGTCAAAGCTAGCTTCTTCATTGCGGTTCCTCTTGCGGATGGGGCCGTCCCGCGATTGCGGATCGGCGCACGGCCTGATGGGTGCAGCGCGAACCTAGTCCCGGACGCGGCGAAGCGAAACATCCGATATCGTTGTCATCGGCGACTGCTGCGGTCGCCGATCACGCTATCGACGATTGCTTCGCGATCCGCGCCGCAAGCGATGACGAGCGCATCGCGAACCGACCGCGGCGACGGCGGATCTCGGCGTCGTTGTCCTGTTCGCGTGGCGTTGTGCCGGCAGACGGCCCCGTCGTTGAAAGACAACGGTGTCTTGAGTGGTGACGCCCGCCGAATCGGCATCGCCATGCCTCGGCCGGCGTGGCGACAGCAGCCGACCGGTACCTGGCGACGCCCTGTGGCAGCCCGGACTGCACCGTCGGCGCCGATGCAGCCGCTGCGCGCGGACAAGGGCCTGCCGCGAGCCGGCCCGGCCGATTCGGTACAGCCGCGCGCTCCCCAGTCCGGACCCGAGCGGGTATCTTCACCGCCCTGCTTCGTTCCCGATGTTCCAATCCGTGCCTATGGCCAAGAAACAGCTCCGCCGCGACCCCGGCTTCGACGCTTTCGTCCGTGTCCGCGGCGCGCGCGAGCACAACCTCAAGGACATCGGCGTCGACATCCCGCGCGATGCGCTGGTGGTGTTTTCCGGCGTGTCGGGTTCGGGCAAGTCCTCGCTCGCCTTCGGCACCCTGTATGCCGAAGCGCAGCGGCGTTACCTGGAATCGCTGTCGCCGTATGCGCGGCGCCTGATCGACCAGGTCGGCGTGCCCGACGTCGACGCGATCGAAGGCCTGCCGCCGGCGGTGGCCCTGCAACAGCAACGCGGCAGCCCGAACGTGCGCTCGACGGTCGGCAGCGTGACCACCTTGTCGAGCCTGTTGCGCATGCTGTATTCGCGCGCCGGCAGTTATCCGGCGAAGCAACCGATGCTGTACGCCGAGGATTTCTCGCCGAACACCCCGCAGGGCGCCTGCCCGAACTGCCACGGCCTGGGCTATGTCTATGAAGTGACCGAGCAATCGATGGTGCCGGACCCCTCGCTGAGCATCCGCGAGCGCGCGATCGCGTCGTGGCCGCCGGCCTGGCACGGCCAGAACCTGCGCGACATCCTGGTCACCCTGGGCTACGACATCGACAAGCCCTGGCGCGAGCTGCCGAAGAAGGATCGCGAATGGATCCTGTTCACCGAAGAGCAGCCCTCGGTGCCGGTGTACGCCGGCTTCAGCGTCGCCGAAACCCGCGCCGCGCTGCGCCGCAAGACCGAGCCCAGCTACATGGGCACCTACATGGGCGCGCGCAAATACGTGCTGCACACCTTCGCCACCACCCAGAGCGCGCTGATGAAGAAGCGCGTGTCGCGCTACATGATCGGCGCGCAGTGCCCGCTCTGCGACGGCCGGCGTCTGAAACGCGAAGCCTTGTCGGTGAGCTTCGCGGGGTTGGACATCGGCAGCCTGTCGCAGCTGTCTCTGGATAGGATCGCCGAGGTGCTGCGACCCGCCGCGGAAGGCCGCTTCGAGGCGCCGGCCAGCGGCGCCACCCGCAGCCGCGCCGCCGGCCGCAG
>NZ_JBPKJP010000162.1:0-5622 GCF_051217035.1 Lysobacter sp. 1R34A | reverse complement strand
GCGGGTCCTGCGGCACCCAGGCCAGGCTGCGCCCGCGCAGGCGCGCGTGCGCGGCGCCGCCGAGGGCGATGGGTTCGCCGTCGACCTGCAGGCGCCCTTCGCCGCGCAGCTCGGGCGGCAACAGACCGAGCAAGGCCAAGGCGGTCAGGCTCTTGCCGCTGCCGCTTTCGCCGACCACGCCGAGGCATTCGCCGGCCTGCAGCTGCAGATCGAGCGGGCCGAGCACACCGCGCGTGCGCGTCCCCACCGTCAGCGCCTGCAGGTCCAGCAATGCGCTCATGCGGCCGCGGCCCCGACCTTGGCCTCGCCGTCGCCGACATCGCCGCGCACGTCGAGCCAATCGCGCAGGCCGTCGCCGAGAAACTGGAACGCGGCCAGGGTCGCGACCAGGAACCCTGCCGGGAACAGCAAGGTCCACGGCGCGCTGTCGAGCTCCTGCACGCCTTCGGCGAGCAGGCCGCCCCAACTCGACGAGGGCTCGTCGATCGACAGGCCGAGAAAGCCGAGGAAACTCTCGACCAGGATCGCCTGCGGCAGGATCAGGCCGAGGTAGACGAAGGCCAGCGGCATCAGGTTCGGCAGCACGTGCCAGCGCAGGCGCTGGCCGAAACTCGCCCCGGCCGCCTGCGCGGCGAGCACGAACGGCGCCTCGCGCAGGCGTGCGGCCTCCGCGCGCATCACCCGCGCCAGGTCGATCCATACATAACCGCCGATCGCCGCGAGCAGCAACCACAGCGAGCGCTCGAACAGAGTCAGCAGCAGGATCACCACCAACAGGAACGGCAGCGCCGAGAACACGTCGAGCACCCGCAACATCGCGCGCTCGACTCTTCCGCCGGCGAGCCCTGCGATGGCGCCGTAGCCCAGGCCGATGACCAGGGCCACCACGCTGGCGAGCAGCCCGATGCCGAGCGACAGGCGCCCGCCGGCTAGGGTGCGCGCGAACACGTCGCGCCCGATCGCATCGGTCCCGAACCAGTGCCCGGCCGTGCCCGGCCGCACCGACAATGCGTCCCAGTCGGGCAGGATCGGCCCGTAGCGGCCCAACGCCGGCGCGAGCCAGCAGGCGGCGGCGAGGACGGCGAGCACCGACAGACAGGTGCGGGCGAGCGGCGGAAGCGAGGCGAGAGAACGCATTGGCGCTCATCGTAACGGCTTCGCGGACGTCGGCCACGCTCGCCCGAAGCGCCTGCCTGTGAAAAGGGAGTTAGGGATTTGTCTCTGGCTCTCGCTCGGGCCGCGCCATCGCCATCGCCCCGCCCACATAGCCCCAAGTCATAAGCAGATGAGGCATTACCTTTTCCCCTGAGCCACCGGTCGCGGCGACATTCCCTACATGGTGAATGGGAAATGCTGACGATGAAGGCCAAATACGCACTGCGCGCGATGTGCGCGCTGGCGCGTGCCGACGGCGGCCGGCCCCGGGGCGGCAGGCTGCAGGCGCGCACGATCGCCGAGCACAGCCGCGCGCCGGGCAAGTTCCTCGAAACCATCCTGGTCGACCTGCGCCAAGCCGGTTTCATCGACAGCCGGCGCGGCCAGAAGGGCGGCCACGCCCTGGCCCGCCCGGCCGACCAGATCATGATCGGCGACCTGATCCGCGCCATCGACGGGCCGCTGGCGCCGGTACGCTGCGCCAGCGTCAGCGCCTATCAGCCCTGCTCCGACTGCCCCGATCCCGACGCCTGCAGCCTGCGTTCGCTGATGCGCGAAGCGCGCGACGCGATCTCCGACGTGCTCGACCGGCGCAGCCTGCACGATCTCGCGCAGGCGCCGGGGTCCAGCCTGGCCGCACTGGCCGGAGACAGCGCGTGAGCCGGCGGGTGCCGGGCGAACGCGGCGCCGGCCCGCGCGCATCGAGCGAACCGCGTCGGCGCGAACGCGCGGCCGCGCGGCCGCGGACTGTCGAACCCGACCGGCCCGGGCCGGCGGGCGAACCCGAGATCAACATCGTCAACCTCAGCGACAGCGAGTACCAGTTGCTGAGCGCGGTGCGCGAACTCGGCCAAGGCCAGATCGAAGTCGTCGTGCACAGCTCGCGCATCGTCCGCATCACCCGCAGCCAACGCCTGCCGGTGGCGCCGCCGCGGAGCCTGCGCCCATGAGCGTGCTGCGCGTCGAAACCCACTGTCGCGGCCAAGACTGAAGTCCGCGGCGCGCCGAGGCCGCCCAATCCGCATTGCCCGTCGTCCGGCCCGAGCCTCGGGCCCGCCGCCTGTCCAGTCATCGTTGAAGGAGCTCATCATGCAAACCCCGGTTCGACTCGCGAAGGCCGCGCCGCGCGCCACCCCATGGTTGTGGGGCGCACTGGCCTGCGCGCTCGCCTTGCCGGCCCAGGCGCAGACGGCTCCGCCCACGGTCGAAGAACTCGCCAAGCGGTTGCGCGCGATCGAGCAACGCCTGGGCGGCGGCGAGGCCGTCGCCGGCGCGGCCGCCGACAGCGGCAACCTGGCCGAACTCGACCAACGCCTGCGGGTGATCGAACGCCGCTTGGAACTGCAGGCCGAGGAAAGCGCGGCCAAGGCCGCGAGCACGCCGACGGTGACGCTCAGCGCGAGCAAGGGGCTGGCGGTGAAATCGCCGCCGCCGGGCGATGTGGAACTGAAGTTCAAGGCGCTGGTGCAGGCCGACGGCCGCTTCTTCATCGGCGACGAAACGGTGCCGCAGAACGACAGTTTCCTGTTCCGCCGGATCATGCCGACCATCGAAGGCAGTTGGGGGTCGCTGGTCGGCTTCCGCCTGACCCCGGAGTTCGCCGGCGACAGTGCGACCATCGCCGACGCCTACCTCGACCTGAAATTCGATCCGCGCGCGACGGTGCGCATCGGCAAGTTCAAGAGCCCGGTCGGGCTGGAACGCCTGCAGTCCAGCGGTTCGACCGCGCTGATCGAACTCGGCCTGGCCTCGGAACTCACCCCGAACCGCGACCTCGGCGTGCAACTGCAGGGCGAGTTCGCGCAGGCGACGGTGTCGTACGCGTTCGGCGTCTACAACGGCGCGGTCGACGGCCGCGACAGCCCGACGGTGAACCCCGACAACGACTTCGAGCTCGCCGGACGTCTGTTCTTCGAGCCGTGGAAGAACCACAGCAACGCGCTGTCGGGCCTGGGCTTCGGCCTCGCCGGCAGCCGCGGCGACAAGCAGGGCAGCGGCAACAACTTCCTGCCGCGCTATCGCACCCCGGGGCAGACGCAGTTCTTCAATTACCGCGGCACCGCCCTGGCCGACGGCGCGCACAAGCGCTGGTCGCCGCAGGCCTGGTATTACCGCAACGGCTTCGGCCTGCTCGGCGAGTACGTCAGCTCCAGCCAGGAGCTGCGCGTCGGCGCGGTCGCCGACGAACTCGAGCACCGCGCCTGGCAGCTCACCGGCGGCTACGTGCTGACCGGCGAGGACGCCGGCTACAAGGGCGTGGCCCGGCCTAACCAACCGTTTACGCTCGGTGGTGCAGGCTGGGGCGCGTTCGAACTGGTCGCGCGCTACGGGCGCCTGGAAATCGACGAGGCGGCTTTCCCCCGTTTCGCCGATCGCAACGCCGTCGCCGACGCGGCCCGCTCCTGGGGCCTGGGTTTGAACTGGTACCTCACCGGCAACCTCAAGCTCGTCGCCAACTACACCCAGACCGAATTCGACGGCGGCGCCGCCGCGGGCCGCGACCGCGAAGACGAGAAGGCCTTCTTCACCCGTGCCCAGCTCGCCTTCTGACGCCGGCACCGCAGGCCCCGCTTTCGACCTTCCCTAACCCGTTCGCCCCACGCACAGGACTCACCGATGAAAACCCGCTTCCGCCTGATGTTGCTCGGCCTGGCCCTGGCCGCCGCCTCGGCCTCGGCCGCGGCCAAGGACGTCGAATTGCTCAACGTGTCCTACGACCCCACCCGCGAGTTCTACGCCGAGGTCAACCAGGTGTTCGCCGCGCAGTGGAAACAGCAGACCGGCGAGACCCTCAACCTTCGCGCCTCGCACGGCGGCTCCGGCAAGCAGGC
This sequence comes from Lysobacter sp. 1R34A, assembly GCF_051217035.1. Classification (NCBI taxonomy): domain Bacteria; kingdom Pseudomonadati; phylum Pseudomonadota; class Gammaproteobacteria; order Lysobacterales; family Lysobacteraceae; genus Lysobacter; species Lysobacter sp. 1R34A. The sequence goes on along the minus strand of NZ_JBPKJP010000162.1, from coordinate 1,636 downwards.
GCGCTCGGTGGTCGACGGCCTCGAAGCCGACGTGGTGACCCTGGCGCTGGCCGGCGACATCGACACCATCGCCGGCGCCAAGCAATTGCCGGCGAACTGGCAGAGCCGCCTGCCGCACCAGAGCTCGCCCTACACCTCGACCATCGTGTTCCTGGTGCGCAAGGGCAATCCAAAGGGCATCAAGGACTGGGGCGACCTGACCCAGGCCGGCCTCGGCGTGATCACGCCGAACCCGAAGACCTCCGGCGGCGCGCGTTGGAACTATCTCGCCGCCTGGGCCTGGGCCTCGACCAAGTACCGCGACGGCGACAAGGTGGTCGACTACCTCACCCGGTTGTTCAAGAACGTGCCGGTGCTCGACACCGGCGCGCGCGGCTCGACCACGACCTTCGTCGACCGCGGCATCGGCGACGTGCTGCTGGCCTGGGAGAACGAGGCCTTGTTGACCCTCGAGCAGCCAGCCAACCGCGGCAAGTACGAAATCGTCGTGCCGAGCCTGAGCATCAAGGCCGAGCCGCCGGTGGCCTGGGTCGACAAGAACGTCGACAAGCACGGTACGCGCAAGCAGGCCGAGGCCTATCTGCGTTTCCTGTACACGCCCGAAGGCCAGCGCCTCGCCGCCAAGCACGGCTACCGTCCGGCCGAACCGGACAAGGTGCCGGCGGCCGAGCTCGCCAAGTTCCCGGCGGTGAAGCAGGTCACCATCGACGGCGCGTTCGGCGGCTGGAAGAAGGCCCAGGCCGCGCATTTCTCCGACGGCGGCTTCTTCGACAAGATCTATCTGCCGAAGTAAATCCGCAGGGAACGGGCGCCGGCGGCTTGCCCGTGCAGCCCACATCGCGCATCCGCCGCCGCGGCGGCAAAGCAAGCCGAGGCTCTCGGGCGGCCGGCGAGCCGCGCAGTCGGTCGGGTCGGGATCGTTGACCCTGATTTCCGATTCCTAGTTTCTGATTCCTGGTTCCTCGTTCCAAATTTCCCGCTCCTCGCTCCTCGCTCCCGCCGTGCGCCGCGCACTAGCGAAGGCAACACAAGACCCGGAGGGCGGCCCGCAGGGATGCGGGCCGTTTTTCATCGGGACAGGGAGGTCCCGTATGAAAGATCACCGCGGATGCATCGAACGCGCGGGCCTGTGATTCAAAACAAGCACTTTTCTTTGGTTACCTTTCTTTTGTTGCTTTAGACAAAAGAAAGTAACCCGCCGCTTTAGTGGCTTTGGGTTTGATTTTGATCTTGATGTCGACCGAAAGAAGCGCCGCAAGACCGCCGAAGCGCGGTCGCGGCTTGCGCCGCTCCTTCCCTGCGAGAACACGCCGTTCCGACGAATAGCGGCGGCTTCGTTGTCTCTGCGCGTTCGGCGGTCGCGACTCACGTCGCTCCTACAAAAGTCCTGCCGATACGGCGCGAGTTGAAGGACCGCGGTCGCGGCTCGCGCCGCTCCTGCCCTGCGAGAACACGCCGCTCCGACGAACAGCGGCGGCTTCGTTGTCTCTGCGCGTTCCGCGGTCGGGACTCACCTCGCTCCTACACAGGTAAGCCTGTGCAACGCATGCCGCGAATCGACGGTCTCGGGCGGGCGGCCAACCGGCCCGCGCGGCGCACCGCCCGGGCCGGGGGGGCCACGGCGGTCGCGGGACGG